>CAMAHK010000048.1 GCA_945834475.1 uncultured Verrucomicrobiota bacterium | reverse complement strand
GGGCGGGCGGAAATCCAATTGGAACGCGGCGGATCGAGAATGAAATTAATCACCATGCGCGGCGCTCTTGTGCGACGCGGCGAGATTTGATATCATGTGCATCAGTGATGGAGAGACTGGAATTCGAGAGCGCCGGGCGTAGGGCCCTCATGAGGCGCGGCAGGGGCCGCGCAGGCGCGTTTGCGCACGGCTCCATTACCCCCCCCGCTAATTAGCAAAGCCCCAGGATGGCTTCTGCGCGCGCTTGGCGAAGGGGCGCGCGCGTGCATCCGGCGGATTGGCATCCGCCGGCCTGTTCTGTTTTGCCGTCTGCGGCCGTGTGCCGTCCGACGGTCGCATCTGAATCCAGCTGACAGACAAGAAAGGACAGCTCCATGACCACAGTGCAAGCATCCGCGAAAAATCCGCCTGCGAGGAATCCTCCGTTCACCCATTTCCTCTCCGTCGCGTTGGTGTGCGGAATCGGCATCGTCTCGGCGGCGGAGACGCGCGTCTACCGCACGGAGGCGCGCGGCGGCGAGATGCGGGAGGTCGCGGCCAACCTCTGGTCGGCCCTCCCGCAGGGGAACGCCAACACGGTCGACCTGGATGCCGCGACGGCGAGCCACCCGTTCACGGGGCTCGGGGTCTCGATCCCGGAGTCCTCGTGCTACCTGCTCGCCCGCCTGCCAGCGGAGCGCCGCGCGGAGATCCTGCGCGCCATCTGGACGGCGGACGGAGCGGGGCTCTCCGTCGCCCGTTTGCAGATCGGCTCGAGCGACTACTCCATGCACGCCTACACCTACGACGACGTGGCGGGCGACACGGAACTGAGGCATTTCTCGATCGACCCCGACCGCCAGCATATCCTGCCGGTCGTGAAGGAGATCCAGAAGATCAGGCCTCCGCCGGCACGATGGGGATCATGCTCGCCCACAACAATGGCCTTGTCATTCGCGGCTGCCACTTCCTGAACCAGCCAGACACCGGCTCCCCTGATCAGGGCGGCGTCGATTTCGAGGCCTGGGAGGAGAACTGTCTCATCGACCGCTGCACGTTCCGGAACAACGCGGGCGCGGCGATCGAGATCCTCGGTTTGCACCGTCCGCAGGCGCGCAACGTGGAGATCCGGGGCTGCCGGTTCGACCGCAACAACTGGGCGCACCAGAACGGACCGGCCGAAATCGCCGTCCATGGACAACCTAATACGTCTGCCGATGTCGCCTGCTCGAGCGGACGCATCGCCGGCAACGGCTACGTGCTTCTGCCCGGCGTGTCGTTCTACGCGAACGAGACGCGCGCGACCAACGACTGGGTCCTTGCGGACAACCGCGCGTTCGACTTCGCGGAAGACCTCGACGCGGCGTTTCCCTACCCGGAGCCGCCGGCGGTGACGGCGTGCGGCGAGGTGTGGACGGACGAGCCGACGGCGGCTCTTTCGGCGACGGTCGATGATCCGAAGTCCGTCGTGCGGTGGGAGGCGGTCGAGGGGTCGCCCGGCGTCGTCTTCGCGGATGCCGCCGTCGCGCGCACACGGGCGACGTTCCCCGGCGAGGGCGACTGGCGCCTGAACGTGACGGCGGACAACGGGACGCTCTGGCGCGCGGCGCGGACGGCGGTGCACGTCTTGCCGCCGGGCGCGCGCACCTTCGGCGCATGGGACTTCGCGTGCAATCTCGACGCGCAGGGCTGGACGGCCGAGGCGACGGGCACGGCCTACGAGTTCCTGCCCGCGAAAGACCCGTTCTGGAGCACGGAGGCCTTCCCCGTGGCGCACGTCTGCGGCGACTACTACGTCATTGCCGTGAAGGGGAGCTCCGAGGCCGCGCTCGTCTCGCCGCGCGACCGGCACCTGGGCGTGACGTTCAGCGCGGCACGCGCGAACGCCCTGCGCATTCGGATGCAGAACCGCACCGCGTCGCGGCGCATGCGCGTCTGGTGGCAGACGGCGCGGCAGCCGACGTGGAAGGTCGAGCGAAGCGTCGCCTTCGACGTCGTTCCCATGGATGACGACGACCGCGTCTACGCCGTGCCGATGCCGACGATCGGCAGCGTGAAGCAGTTGAAGATCGCATTCGCGGACGGCGAACCGGTCACTGGCACGGTGCGCCTCGACTACATCTGGGCGGGGCGTCTCCCCTGAGCGAATGTCGATGTTAGGTACCTCTCTGCAGGAAAATGCGAAATAAAATGCAAATGTTAATGAACACGATGAACACAGGAAAACTGTTGGTGGCCGTGGCCGCGTGCATGGCCCTTTCGGCGTGGGCGGATGACTTCGCGTCCTATGTGGACCCGTTCACGGGCACAGCGGGGACGGGGCACACGCACCCGTCGGCGTGCGTGCCGTTCGGCATGGTCCAGTCCGGTCCGGACACGGGCTTCGGCGACTGGGCCTACTGCTCTGGCTACCAGTACCGCGACAAGGCCGTCCTCGGCTATTCGCAGACGCACCTCTCGGGGACGGGCTGCCCCGACTACAACGACGTGCAGGTTCTGCCGTTTGCGGGTGAAATCGGCTCAATGCCGGCGCGGCGCGCAATCGACAAGGCGACCGAGCGGGCGGAGCCGGGCTATTACGCGGTCGTGCAGCCCGACGACGGCGTCCGCGTCGAGATCGCGGCGGCGAAGCGTGCATCCATCTACCGCCTCACGTGGACAAGGGCCGGCGAGGCGCACGTCCTCCTGAACCTCCCGTTCGGGCAGAACTGCCCGAAGACCTACGGCGCGCAGTCGGCGGTCGAGGGGAAGACCGGCGTCTCGGGCTCGCATTTCCGCAAGGGATGGGTTCGTAATCGCCTTCTCGCCTACGCCTTCGTCTTCGGCCGCCCGTGGAAGTCGATCCGCGAGCTGCCGAAGAAATCGCCGGACGAAGCGCCGCGCTATGTGGCGACGTTCGACGTCGCGGCGGGCGAGGCGCTGCTGGTGAAGGTCGGCCTCTCCATGACTGGCGCGGACGGCGCGAAGCGGAACCTCGCAGCCGACATCCCCGGCTGGGACTTTGACGCCGTGCGCGCGGCCGCCCGCGCCAAGTGGAACGCGATCCTCGCCCGCACGGCGTGCGAGGGCACGGACGACCAGAAGCGGAACTGGTACACCGCCCTCTACCACCTCTACGGCCAGCCGAACGACTACGCGGACGCCGACGGGCGCTTCTCGGCGGCGGACGGCAAGGTCTGCGCCTCGCCCGACGGCACGTACATGACGACGCTCTCGCTCTGGGACACGTTCCGCGCCGCCCAGCCCTGGTACACGCTCGCGGCGCCGGAGATCGTCACGCCGGTCGTCAACTCGATGCTTTCCCACTACCGGACGTTCGGGCGCCTCCCCGTCATGAGCTACGGCGGCAAGAACGTCGACTGCATGGTCGGCAACCACGCCGTGCCCGTCATCGCCGACGCCTGGCTGAAGGGCTTCCGGGGCTTCGACGCGGCGCTCGCGTTCGAGGCCATCACGAACACGCTCACGGTCGCCCACCCGGGTAAGCCGAAGGAGAACTGGGACCTCTACGACCGCTACGGTTACTTCCCGTGCGACGTCATCAAGGGCGAGTCCGTCTCGCGCACGCTGGAGTGCGCCTACGACGACGCCTGCGCGGCGCGGTTCGCGATAGCGCTCGGCAAGTCCGAGGCGGCGGCGTTCTTCGCGAGGCGCGCGGACTACTGGAAGAACGTCTTCGACCCGTCGATCGGTTTTGCGCGCGGCAAGACGACGAAAGGGACGTGGCGCACGCCATTCGACCCCTACGCCTTCGGACACGGCGCGGAGAACGACAACGACTTCACGGAGGGCAACGCCTTCCAGTACAGCTGGCACGTCATGCAGGATGTCCCCGGCCTCGTCGCGGCGATGGGCGGACGGGAGAGGTGCGTCGAACGGCTGGACGCGCTCTTCTCGGCTTCCGGCCAAGTGGCGGGCGCGTCGTGTGTCCTTGACATCTCCGGGATGATCGGGCAGTACGTGCACGGCAACGAGCCGAGCCACCACGTGATCTACCTCTACCCGCAAGTCGGGCGCCCGGAGAGGGCGGCGGAGCGCATCCGCGAGGTCTTCGACACGCAGTACCACGTCGGGCCGGAGGGCCTCTGCGGCAACGACGACTGCGGGCAGATGAGCGCGTGGTATGTCTTCTCGGCGATGGGCTTCTACCCGTTCGACCCGTGCGGGGGCGAGTACGTCCTCGGCGCGCCGCAGGTGCCGCAGGCGACGCTGCGCCTCGTGGACGGCAAGACGTTCACGGTCGTCGCGAAGGGCCTCTCAAAGGAGAACAAGTACGTGAAGTCGGTCACGCTCAACGACCGGCCGGTTGCGGATTGGAAGATCCGCCACGCCGACATCGTGAAGGGCGGCGAACTCGTCTTCGAGATGGCTTCCCTCAAGACTCAAAAAGCACTGGATTGACAACTGCATCGCCTTCTCGGGACACTCGCACCTCTCGCTTCTGGAGGAGCGGACGATCTGACAGGGGGCGTTCACGTCCGTCGGGTGCAGCTCGACGAGCGGCTGGTAATTCACCTTCGCGGGGCGGGAGAAAAGGACGTTGAGCCGGTCGTCTGCCGCTTCGCGACGGAGGCGATTCCCGACTGTGGCGAAGTCCACTTTGTTGTGCGCCCGGTCGGCGAGTGGGGCAAGTTCGGCGAACCCCTCGCCACCGACTGGACGCCAGTTGCGCACGCCCTGCGTTCATGAGCGGTCGATGCCGAAAAGCCTGTCATAGGAAACTCGGGATGATGCGCGCGGCGAAAAGTGTGGTATACTATAGTCGTGTCATCGTGTGTTTCCAACGCGTTCTGCATCGGGCTTAAGTCGGCGCGAGCGACCCTCGCGCCGATGCTGATTTTACAGTCACTTGCGGCGCTGATGTGTGTCGCGTACTGGGTTTCCCCGTCCTTTGGGAACCTCTTCGCGCCGTTCGCCGCCTGGCACGCGGCGTGGGGATGGAAGGCCGCGTTCCTTTGCCAGGCGTTCTTCTGCGGAATCCTTCCCGGACTGTTCCTCCTCCTGTTCCGCGGCATCCGTCCGCGACGGGTGGGGCTTACGATTCTCGCGCAGGCGCTCTGGTGCGGGACGTTCGGGATCGGTGTCGGGGAGGTGTTCAAGCTGCTCGCCGCGTGGTTCGGCGACAACACGTCGCTTTCGACGCTCCTCCTCAAGACGGCGTTTGACCAGTTCGTCTGGACGGTCCTTGTGATTGCACCTGCGAACGCGGTCTTCTACTTCTGGGTCGGGCGTGACTTCTCCTTCGCGCGGACACGACGGGAATGGCCGCGGCAGTTTGTCTTGCGTGTCTACCTCCCGAACCTGGTCTCCAACTGGTGCGTGTGGATTCCGGTCATCTTCATCGTCTTCGCCTTTCCTCTGCCGTTGCAGATCCTCGTCTGCGGCATGGCCTGTTCGTGCTGGACGCTTCTCTGCCTCCAGCTCGGCAAGCGGTCAGGCTGACTGCGCCTTGCGCCAGTTGAGGGGTGATTTGCCCGTTGCGGCGGTGAAAGTCTTGCGGAAGGCCTGTACGGAAGGGTAGCCGGCGGCTGCGGCGATTTCAGCGAGACGGGTCCCGCCTTGCGAGAGAAGCACCTTTGCGCGTTCGAGCCGTATGGACTGGATTTCGTCGCGGATGGAGTGTCCGGTCGCTTCGCGGAAGCGCATTTCAATGAGGCGGCGTGTCACGCCGAAGTCGCGGGCGAGCTGCTCGACGGTGATGCCGGAGGCGGCTTGCTTGCGGACAATCTCGACAATCTTGACCGTGCGCTCGTCATGGCGCCGGAGGGCGCGGGTCGAGGTGCGGTGGAAGACGGCGAGGGCACCGAAGGTCTGGGATTTCGGTGGTCTGCGCGGATGCCGGATGAATTCGCGCAGAAGCGTGGCGGCGAGATAGCCAGCCCGCTCGTGGTCCGGCTTGATGCTGGAAAGCGTCGGTATCGAGCGCAGGCAGATGCTCTCGTCGTTATCCACTCCCATCACTGCGATGTCATCGGGCACGGCGAATCCGTTCTTCCGCGCCGCGCCGATGACCAGTTCGCCGATGTAGTCGTTGGCGGCGAAGACCGCGGCGGGCTTGGACAGTTCGCATATCCATCGGGCAAGCTCGCGGAGATAGACGTCGTCCGCGACCTCGTTGCGCTCCTTCCTGAAGATGTGGCATCGGACGCGGTTGAGTTTTAGTGCGGCGGAGAATTCGCGTCCGCGCTCGACGCTCCAGCGGTAATTGTTCGTGAAGGGAACATAGACGTAGCTTGCGGCGTTAAGGGCCAGTAGCTCCCGTGCGGCGAGTTCGGCGATGCTCTTTGCGTCCGAGTAGACGCAGACGGCGTCATGTCCAATTGTGGAGGGATGCCGATCAAGGAAGACGGTTGGAATGCCGAACTCGTCCTTGCGGAAATCATTCGGCGCGGCGCCGCTGTCAACGATGACGCCGATCGGATTCCAGAATTCGCGCATCTTCCGGAACGTGTTCCAGAATTCCGCACGGCGGTCGTGCTTCTGGTGACTGGGCGACGCCATGCCGAATTCGAGTGTGCGCACATTCCATCCGAACGCCTTTGCGGCGCGGAGAATGCCGTCGAGCTGAGACTGGTTCGACGGACGGTTCGAGCTTTGCAGGAAGAAGATGGACTTCACGGCGGAAAGTATAGCATAATTGCGTTTCGCATAAGTAGCATAATTTTATTTTCGTAATATTACCGTTTGTTTTTGACCGACTGATTGCGATGTGCTATTATGTCAACGTAAATACGAGGAGGTTAAGAGCTCATGTGGTGTCATGTTTTGATTTGCGCACTGTTGCCGCTGTCCAGTCAAAAGAACGGTCCGTTTGACGCGGTCTATCGCGCTGGGGAACCGCAGACGGTCCGGGTGAGGACCGTGATAACGGTGCGTGAGAATACGCGGGCGAACGCGGCGCTTCGGGTTGTGGCGCCGTCCGGCGAGACGATCCGCTATGAGCGCATCGACTTCATGCACGCCCTGAACGGTGCGGAGCCGTGGCGCGACCGCAGTCTGGTACGTGCGGCAGGAGTGGTCACCAACGAGTTCATACTGGTTCTCGAGAGCGCCGGCGACTACGCGCTGAAGCTGTCTCGTGCGGCCGCTTCGTGGAAGTCGTGGAAGACGCCGCTCGATCCGGTCGGTGTTTGGGTGGAGAAGGTCGGGCCGCTGGCGGTGCCGGAGGGTTTCGTCCCCGCCCGCGTACACCCGATGAACGTCGCGCTCAATACCGGCGTTGCCGATGCGCGCAAGCGCTTCCGCTCGACAATCCACCAGAACCATCCCGTCTTCTTCAACTCCCAGTTGCTCGTGGACGCGGGGTGTGATGTCGAGCAGAACGACTACGGTCGCACGGACGCGAACCTGACCGGGCTCAAGGGCGCACACAACCTGCAGAGCAACCCCGACTGGGGCGCACTCAACAAGGCGTACCCGATGCCGAAGGAGGGCGAGACCTTCGCACCCGTCGGGCGCAAGGCGAACAGCGAGGGCAAGCACTGGAATGAGTGGAGCGTCTCCTTCGAACCTGCCAACGAGTCCGCCTACAAAAAGGACGTGGAGGAAGTGCAGAAGGTTGTAAGCGGGCCGCTGAACGATCGCGTGGAAAGCTGGAACATCGCCTGGGAGCAGGCGGGAACCTACGACTACGGCGAGACCTCGGTGAAGGCCTATCGCACATGGCTCGAAAAGCAGTACGGGTCGCTCGCGAAATTGAACGCGATGTGGCGCACGGACTACAAGACCTTCGGCGAGATCGTCCCCGCGCGGCGTGCGGACTGCGTCGGGCCGAAGAAACTGGCCGACCCGTTCAAACGCGCCCAGGCGACGGCGAACTTCATCGACTTCCGCGACTTCTGCTCGAAGGAATACGCCCGGCTCATCGCGCGGCGCGTGAAGGCCGCCGCCACCGACCCCGAAAAGCGCCCGATCGCGACGCAGTTCGCCAATCTCGACCTCAACGCCGTCGAGTGGTCCGGCTGGCGGCCCCTGGATGACGAGGATCTCTTCCGCATCGGCGTGAAGGACGCGGACCGCTACGGCTACGACGTTTACGCGGTGGACGACTGGGTTGGAGCCGAATACGACACGCTCAGCGCGTTCGGCGACGACGCGAAGCGCATGGAAGTTCGCGAGGGCAGCACCCACACGCCCGACCCCGGCTTCGCCGTGCGCTCGTACTGGACGCTCATCGGCAAGGGCGTCAAGGGCTTCTCGCACTTCATGCTACAGGAAGGCAACAACCACGCCGAGTTTCCGAAATTCGGCCTCACGAACTACGACCAGACTCCGCGCCCGAAACTCGCCGCCTACTCGGACGCGATTCGCGCCGTGCGCCAGATCGAGAACGTCCTCGTCGACGCGCACCGCCGCCACGCGGCGAAGCCTGTGGCGATCTACTACAGCCGAACCTGCAACGCCTTGCAGGAACGCTCCCTTGGTTCGCTCTTTGATTGCGGACCGGACAACGTCTTCCGCGTCTACGAGCTCATCCGCGGCAACGGCTACCCAGTCACCTTCATCACCGACACGCAAATCCGCGAAGGCAAGCGGCTGGACGGCATGGCCGCGCTCTTCTTCGTGGACGCGAAATACATTCCGGCGGACGTGCTGGAGAAGGTCGAGGGCTGGGTCGAACGCGGCGGCGCGGTGTTCGCCGACGCCCAGCCCGGCGTCTACGACGGGCACGGCTTCCCGCAGGATCGCTTCCTGAAGTTCCTGGGAATCGAGCCTGTCGTGCAGAAGAAGGTGGACTCGCTCGCGGCGGAGAAGAACCCCTTCGGCTACAGCGCGATGAGTTTCGATGTGGTGGACGCGGACCAACTGCACAAGACGCAGTTCGAGTTCTTCCAGCAGTGGGATTCGACGCACCCCATCAGCCGCGAGGCTGGGAAGTTCATGTTCAGTGGTTTCGGCTACCAGAACGTGGACTCCGTCGCCGGCGAGACGATCATTATGGCGCACAACGGCAAGCCGGCGGGCGTGCTGCGCAGCCACGGGAAAGGCACGAGCTTCTATTTCGCGGGCTATCTCGGCTCGATCTACGGCGGCGCGGCGACGACGTACGAGTGGCGCGACGCGCACTCCGACCCCTCACCCTACCGGTTTATGGACGCGTATCTCGCCTTTGTCGGAGCGGAAAAGGCCGCCGTGAGCGACTTGCCGCAGCGCATCCGCACGAAGATGCGCTTCGAGTCGCCGCTGGTGGATTCGCGCGGCAACGCCATCCTTTCGGCGACGAGTTACAACGACGCGCCCGTGGGACCGTTCGCCGTCGCCTGGCGCCTCGCGGCGGAAATGAAGCCGCCGAAGGCCGTCTTCGTCCTGTCGCAGGGTTCGCGCGAACTCGTTCCCGTCGTGTTCGCCGTCAAGGACGGAGAGGTGCGCTTCACGATGCCTCGTTTCGAGAACTTCGCGGCGGCACTCGCGCTGAATGAGGCCGAGCCGCTTGTCTCGGTGGACTTCGCCGCGGCGCGGCGCACGGCGGCGGGCCTCGTCGAACTGAACCCGGGCCAGGTGGCTGAGGTTAAGGTTCGGGTCTTCAATCCGTCGGCGAAGCCCCTGTGCGCGGGCAGGGTGACCCTGCGTCTGCCGGTGGGCTGGTTCTACGACCGTGAGACGGTCGACGTCCCCGCGCTGTCCGCCTACGGCGCGTCGGCAGAACTCGTCTTCCGTATCCGTACGCCCGACCGGTGCGCGGCGACGCGCTTCCGCCCTGTCAATTTCATCTATGAAAACGCGGATGGAAAGTCCATGCCGACGGCGGAAGTCGTTTGGTGGAAAAACGCCGACTGAGGACTGGGATGTCCGACTTTACGATAGGTTAACATTTTCTTCTTGGGGTGCAATGAGATATAACTTGGAGCCGTGACATGACAATTTTCAGCAGAATTCAAAACCTGAAAGGAGTGCGCATGAATACGAAAAATATCCTTGTCGTGCTGGCCTTGTCCGTCGCCGGGACCGCCGCCTGGGCCGAGAGCAAGATCTGGGTCGCCACGGCGGACGGCAACGCTTCGGTCGCGGCGAATTGGGACCCCAACGGCGTGCCGTGCGCGGGCGATACAATCGTGCTGGATGGCACAAGGTCCTTACGGGCGATGACGTGGGATGCCGGCGCGAACGGATTGCCGGCGCAAGTCGCCGCGTGGGAGCAGAGCTCCTCCTACACGGGGACGGTGACGTTCCTGACGACCTATCCGGGCGCCGTCGACAACAATTTCAAAGTCTTCACGGTGTCGGGGGATGCCACGCTCGCAGGCGGAAAGTGGACGCATCCGGCGAACGCGGACAAGGAGGTCTGGCGTCTGCGCATGGATATCGGAGGCAATCTGACAATAGACGGAGACGCCGCAATCGACTGCTGCCTGAAGGGCTACGCGGCGACCAACTATCCCGCCGGGAGCCAGCCCGGGTCGCACGGTGGCGCGCTTGACCATGCCTGGGTCTACGGCGACCTCAAGGAGCCGGTCAATCTCGGCGCCGGCGGCTGGTGGTCGGCGGCGGAAGGCGGCAAGGGTGGCGGCGGCGCCATCCATCTGACGGTCGGGGGCACGGTCACGGTGGCGAAGGGCGGCGCAATCCGGGCGGATGGAGCCGGATGGACCGGAGTTAAGTACCAGTTTCAAAACGCCATGGGCGGCGCCGGCGGCTCGGTCTACATCAAAGCCAAGACGCTGTCTCTGGGCGGCAACATCAGCGCGAACGGTTCGTACAACGGGCGCTTCGGAAAGGGCGGCGCGGGCGGGCGTGTCGCGCTGGATCTGACGGAGCAGGATTTCGGCAAAGTAAACTTCGGCAACCTGTCGGCCAAAGGCCTGGGAAGCAGGGAAAACCCCGGTTGCGGCACGGTCTTCGTGCGGACGCCGGACAAGCCGAACGGCCTGCTCTATCTCGCAGACGACGTCAACGTCAACGCCTTTTGCAGCCGCAACATTGACGCGCCGTCCATCACGGGGGGGTGTAGCATCCCCTCGAATACGACCTGGACGCTTGACGGCATCCGGATTGCAGGAGGCGGGACTTTTGCCATTCTCGCGGTCCCCCCGGGGACGAAACTGGCGCTGCCGGGCGGCTGGGCCAGCGTGGAAGCGACATCGTATTCGCTCGAGTGGGACAGGAACGGTTCATACTACTGCGGCGGCATATCCTATCAAGGTGGCGCGCTCGAGGTTCCGGCGAGCGCGGACGGGACGAACTACTTCCAAAAAGGCTGGGGGTTTGAGGCGCTGGTTCCCTATACGATTACGGGGAACGTGGTCGTCGCGACCTGTGCGCGGCTGGGTACCCTGTGTCACAGGGCCACGCCGGACTCCTATCCGTATTCGCAGATCACGGTTCTGGGCGACGTGGACGTGCGAATGGGACAATGGAACGGCAATCCCAATCGTAACAAGCGCGGCTTGATTTCCACATTGGCGGGCGGACTGGGGATCGGGTTGCCGAACCATGCGGGGATTCACGGGGGACAGAGCGGCGCAGTAAGTGACCCGAAGGCGTACGGCTCGATCTTCGCGCCGAAGGAGCCCGGCGAAGAAGGGTACACCGGTTCCTACAGTACGCATGGTTCGGGAGCGCTCAAGTTGACGGTGACGGGAACGCTCAACGTGGACGGCACGGTCGAGGCCGGCGCGACAGGCCATTTCTACGCGGAAAGAAACGGCAACGGCGGCGGCGGTTCGCTCGACATCACCTGCGCGCGCCTGACGGGGTCGGGCCAGATCCTGGCGAACGGAACGCGGACAGGCAGTATCTGGAATACCGATAATCCGGCCAGTATCAAGCCGGCCGGCGCGCCGGGACGCATCGCGATTCGCCTGACCGACCCTGCGGCGACGTTCGAGACGTTCGGGCTCGAGAACATTCAGGCCATGGGCTGGCATGGTGGAGCGGCCGAAATCGACGGCCAGGCGCAGTCGAACTACTACGTTTCGGCGGGTACGGTCTACCTTCAGGATGCGCGGGCGGGCGAGAAGGCCGGCACGATCTACGTTCGCGACATGGAGGATGCGAACGGCGTCAACACGGCATCCTTCACACCGATTCCGTCCGTTAAATTCAAGGAGTCCGATCCGGACGAGGATTTCTCGGCAGCCACGCTGGACGTCTCGAGCTATGCGCGCGTAAAGATCACGCGCGATCTCACGGTGAAGACGCTCTCCGTTTCCGGCCACGGGACGATCGATCTGAACGGCTGTCTGCTGACCGCGAAGAGAAGGTGCCTTGTGGACGGCCAGCCGCTCGCGCCGGGACGCTACACGGCCGAGCAGCTTGCGGCGAGAGGCCTGCCGTTCAAGGACACTTCCGAGGGAAAGAAGGGCATGCTGAAGATTCCGGGCGGCTTCGTCCTGCTCGTCCGGTGAAATCGCATTTGCAATATATGTACACGACAAGAAATGGAAGGAAGAGTACATGAGGAGATGGGTTTGGGTGGGGCTTGCCCTCGCGTTGGGAGGCGCGGCGCACGCCTGGTCGGACGACCTGCCGGCCGAGTGGACACAGGCGAAGAACTGGCTTGTGCCGGTGGCGGAAGGAAACAGCGCCGTCATCCGCGACTTCAAGGGCAACGATCTGCTTAAGTTCGACTGGACGACGCTTCCTTATCCCTACATCGGCGACAAATCGTCCTGGGTGAACGAGTACGGATGCTACCGGCCGCAGGTGAAGTCCGTGAGGCAGCTCGACCCGGACATCGTCCGCATCGACTTCGCGATCGGGGATTCGGGCATCAAGGAACACTACGCGCTTCTCGTCTCGGAGGGCGGTCCGCGTTTGCGGATGGAACAGCGCATCGTCCTGAACGAAGGCGCACCGCAGTTCGGAACGGGTTCGGGCGGCGCCATCTGGCAGAGCCGAATCCGCTTCCATCTCATGGGAGGCTGCAAGCCGGGCGCGGCGCTCTACCGGGACGGCGTGTGGGTCAAGCCCGAGAACGGGGAGTCGTTCGAACGGGGCGGCGTCAATCTGGTTCCGTTCACGGTTCCGGACGGGCAGCTCTATCTCGCCTACGACACGATCGGAAGGTTCCAGGGGTTTCCGCGCGAACAGTTCTGGCTCTCCTACCGCGCGAGCAACGTGGCGGAAGCTTTGCGGGACGCAAAGCTGACGGCGGAGAACGCGAAAGGCATCATCATGCCGGCGACGGGCGAGTATTTCGAACAGATACACGGCAAGGGGGCCAAGAAGGAGGCCGCTGCGGCGCCGGAAGTCGTGGTGAAGGGCGAACGGGCGTACTCGAACGTCATCGACATGTATCTGCTGCCAGGAACGAACTCCGCTTACGTGGCGTGCGCGCTGGAGACCGGCGCGGCCATGGCGGCGAAGATCACGACGGGGGTTGACTTCAATCTTTTCGATTCGTCGAAGGAAAATGCCGCGTTCAGTGTCGCGATGATGAACCCGAAGAACGCGACAAACGAAGTGTCGTGCCGCGTTGTGGCGCGGAATTATGACGGCAAGGCGGATGTGGACGAGACGTTCAAGGTGAAACTCGCGCCCTACGGAATCACGAGCCGTCGTTTTCCGCTCCCGAAGCGGTTACGCGACTACTGGTTCGTGACCGCCGAATTCGACGATGGGCGTACCAATTCCTTCGTTCGGGCCGACGTCGCGACCATCGAGCCGTACAGGTTCAAGTCGCTCGACACGAGCATTATGGGCATTGCGGCGAACTTCAACATCCCCTCCGATGAGGCCTGCGACCGACTCTTGTCGCGCATGGGGGCGCGGTGGATCCGCTCCTCGGGCGGATTCGAGACGGAGAAGTATGCGGAGAAAAACCGCCTCGGCATTCTCTCGTTTCATTTGGACAACAAGGCGACGAACGAGACGTTGCGGCTCGCGTTCGCGACGAAGAAACTGGAGGAAGCTGTCGCGCGGGACTGCCCGATCGTCGAAATCGGCAATGAACTGAACTTCGGGGCGGGCGGCGACGAGGTCACCCGGCGCGTGAACTACTACCGCGACTGGCTGAAGGCGTTCTACGACGCCCGCGCCGCGCTGAAACTGGAGAAGAAGGTCAAGATTTCCACGTTCGGCTTCGCCGGGTGCGTCGACGGGGGCGCTTTCTACTATGCGATGGACAAGGCGGGCTGCTGGCAGTACTGCGACATCCTCTCGCTCCATCCCGGACGGCTGAACCAGACGCCCGACAACCCGGGGGCGGACTGGAAATGGAACTACCGTTCGCAGATCGGGACGACAAAGGGCTTCATCGCCCGCATGCGCGACAAGGGGCGCCCGCTCGGGCTCATCCTGACGGAGGTCTACGCCCGCACGCCGCCGAACATGAACGATTCGGACTCGACGCGCTCCGCGGCGGAAAACCTGATCCTCTCCTGCATGCTCGCCAAGGTAGAGGGCGTCACGGCGCTCAACTGGTACCAGATGCACGATTCGGTGCACTCCGACATCGGCGGCATCAACGAGAACAACAAGGAATACCACTACGGGCTTCTGCGGCGAGACGGGACGGTCAAGCCTTCGCTTCTCGCCTTCTGCACGATTTCCGAGGCGCTGGACGGGGCGGAATTCGACCGCGAGGTCAATTACGATGACGACCGCAAGGCGTGGGTGTTCAAGACGCCGCACGGCGAGATGGCGATTCTCTACGACCGCAAGGACGGCTACTATCCCTACGACGGCATGTTCACGGGGCGCCCCTTCACGGGACATCTCGAGCCGTGGCTCGACCACTGGAAGAGCCATACCGAATACGCCTTCACGGCGCCGAAGGGGTTTGTCGTCGTGCGCGACGCGATTGGGCGCACGCGCAAGATCAAGGCGGACAAGAAGGGCCATGTGACGCTGAAGCTGAGCGGTGCGCCGCTCATCGTCTACGGGCTTGGCGCATCCGCGCCGAAGGAGGGGGCGTCGCGCCCGGTGACCGACTGGGGCCTCGTTTCGGCCGAAGGGGCGACTGCGGGGGAGATTGCCGCATTCCGCAGGATGGGCGGCGGATTTTTCTTCGACGCACATCCGGGCGAAGGCTTTGACGAATATGTCTACATTGACGAAAAGGTCTGCCGTAGCCTGCCCGTGGAGGGGGGCAATGCGCTAGAGGATCTGCAGTCCTTGTACGAGCGGGGCGTGCGCCGTCTCGTCGTGCCCATGACGGTGACGCCGCAGGGTGCGGACTGGGCCACCAAGCAGGAAAATGCCAAGGCACAGGGGCGGGAGTGGGCGGAACGGCTCGCGCCGTATGCGGCGGCCCGCGCGGCGCATCCGTCCACCACGCCGGAAATTTGGGTTCTCCCGTCCGGCGACTGGGGCGGCGTTCTGTTCAACGGCGTTCGGGAGAAGGTGAGCGGCCTGGCAATCCTCTGGGAGAGCTTCCCTTGGTCTGAGCCCCGGAAGCGTCTGGGGGATCTGCTCTGGAAGACGAAATGGGCGAACCTGCCCGTGATGGTGCTGAACTTCGGACCTGTCGGGTTCAACGTCTTCCAGGACAAGGGGCGCGAGACGGAGTTGGGGGACGCGCAGTTTTCGGCTCGCTCTTCTTGCTTTCGGCGCGGCCCGAATGCCGCGCTGTCGCCTTCACGAACCTGCGCGACGGCTCCGAATCGGAATCGGCCGTCGGCACGACGCCCCTGGCCGCAACCATCACGGACAAGGTTGGGCGCTACTGCAAGGTTTCCGGCTTTTTCGGACGGGACGGGAGCGAAAAAAGCCGTCTGAAGACTGCGGCGTTCGTGCGTAAGTTGACGGAAGCTGTCTCCGGGCTGGAATGCAGCGTGTCCCGTTCGGGGCTTCGGACGCTCCGCTTCTGGAACGGAAACGTGCCGTGCGCGATTGTCTGGCAGGGCGACCGCAACTGCATTTACGGCTGGCGCATCGACGACCTCTCGGGCCGGCCTGAGGCGAAGGAGTCGGCAATCGAGGTCGACGTGGAGAAGGGGGGGCGCGTCTACGACATCTACGGACGGGAAAAGAAAGTTCAGGTTCGGAAGAACCGGGTCGAGTTGATGGTCGGCGACGTGCCGATTGTCGTTTGTGGCGTCCGGGGAATTGTTGAAAGGTCCGATGAGGTTCCGTCCCGGGGGAAGGAACGCACAAGGCCCGCGCGTGGAAGGTAAGGATTATGCGGTCATTTTCGTATCAGTTGTCGGTGTGGACAATTCTGCTGGGCGCGGCGCTCGCGCCAGGTTTCCTTTGTGCGAGCGGTCCGGGTGTCGCCCGCGCCGTCTGCGGGGGAAACGAGATCCGCTTAGACTGCGCGGCCGGGAAGGTTGAAGTCGTCCGCAACGGGTTGACGGTCGTCGTGGCGAGTTCCGTCGATCTCGTCGTCGATGGAAAGCCGCTTTCCGAAAGCCGCCAGCCCGTCCGCATCTCGACGCGGGGAATCACCGGCACGGTTCCGGCACCCGTCTACAAGAAGTCCGCCGTCGATCTTGAGGCGGAGGAGACGTTCGCCGACTTCGGGGACTGGGGCATCCGCCTGATTGCCCGCTCGGACGGCGCGGCCTACCGCTTCGAGACGCGGCGGCAAGGTGAAATCACCGTGGACGGGGAATGCGCCGACATCCAGATCCCGGGGGCGGACGCGGTCTGCTGGTACGCGGCGACGCCCGAGTTCGGCTGCGAGGAGACCGTGCTGCGCCGCGCCGAGGCCGCGCACCTCGCGCTCGCGACGAACGAGGTCGCCTACCTGCCGTTCGTCTATTCGACGACGGGTACGACCGTCGCCGTCATGGACGCGGACGTGCGTGACTACCCGTTCCTCTATCTCGCGGCGAATGGCGCGGGGCGGCTCGCCGCGCGTTTCGAGTGCGCGCCCCTGAAGACGAAGTACGCGATTTCCCCCTGGGCTGACCAGCGGCCCTTCGCGCGTGGGCAGTTCGTGCGCATCGCGGAGCACGCGCCCTACCTGACGCGCACGAAAGGGGCGCGGACGTTCCCGTGGCGCGTCTTCGCACTCGCCGACACGCCCGCGCAACTGTGCGAGGCCGACATCGTCTGGGCGCTCTCCACACCGGCGGATCCTACGGCGGACTTCTCGTGGGTGAAGCCCGGCAAGGCCGCGTGGGAATGGTGGAACGACTGGGACAACCGGGGCAAGGCGGCGGGTTGCAACACGGCGACCTACAGGCGGTTCATCGACTTCGCCGCAACGAATGCCATCGAATACGTTATCCTCGACGGTGGCTGGAGCGACGGACTCGACATCTTCGACTGGAATGACGTGCGCCGGCCATGGAAGTTCAACCCAAAGGTCGACGTGCCGCATCTCGTCGCCTATGCGACCGAGCGGAATGTCGGGCTGGTTCTCTGGCTCTCGTGGGCGCAGGCCTGCGGAGACGAGGCGACGGTGGCGCGGCGTTTCGCGCAACTCGGCGTGAAGGGGCTCAAGGTCGATTTCATCGACCGCGGCGATGCGGAGTCCGCCCGCTTCATGGAACGTTTCGCGGCGGCGTGTGCGGCGGAGCGGCTCGTCGTCGATTTTCACGGCGCGTGCCGTCCCACGGGCTTGTCCCGCGCCTATCCGAACGTCCTCAACTACGAGGGTATCCACGGTCTCGAGCAAATGAAGTGGTACAAGGGCGGGTACGACATGATGACGGCGGACGTTCGGGCGTTCTATTTGCGCCTGACGGCGGGGCCGATGGACTACACGCCAGGAGCGATGCTGAACCATCCGGTGGATTCCCCCTATCTCGGCGAGAAGGCGGGGAACCGGCCGGGGGCGTTTGGCACACGGAGTCGCCAGATGGCGATGCTGGCGCTTTTCGAGGCACCGCTTCAGATGATGTGCGACAGCCCGACGAACTATGAGCGGAACGGGGAGTGCTTCCGGTTCATGAGTCGGATCCCGGTCGTCTGGTCGAACACGGTCGCGCTCGCCGGTTCGCCGGATACGGTCGCGGCCTGTGCGCGCCAGTCAAAGGACGGCTCCTGGTATGCGGCGGGCATTGGAACGTCCCGTCCGCAGCCGTACAGACTGAGTGTGCCGTTCCTCGGCGAAGGCGCGTGGGAGGCCGAGATTTTTCGCGACGCGGCGGATTCGGATCGCGAACCGACGCACTACGTCCACGAACGGCGTATGGTCGCGCGCGGGGACGAACTGATGCTCCACCTAGCGCCCGGAGGCGGTTTTGTAATACAATTCAAGGCGAAAGAACATAGAATGGATCGATAGGGTAGTCACTCGGGGCAGAAAAGGGTCCCTTTTCCGCCCTTGAACCTCGGAGTCCTCCCGATCTACATCAGCCCAACCAAACCCGCCATATAGACAGGCAGGCAGATGCGATTCGGCGTTCGCTCAAGATCCTTTTCATGCAGTACGCACGCCAACGCCGAATAGTCAGCAAACTTGGCCGTGAACCTGTCAAGCGATTTCGTCGTATAGGCGTTTGCGCTCTTGACCTCGATGGGGACGATGTTGTGGTGACGCTGAAGATTCGACTTCGCCACCAGGAAATCGACCTCCATCGTCGGTTTGCCGCTTTCCGTGTCGTACTCAACATGAAAATACGGCTGCTGCCCGGAGGCCCGCAGCATCTGCGCAACCAAATTCTCGTAGATCATCCCAGCATTGACGGACAATCTTCCAGTCAGAAGCCGTTGCTGCACTTCGCCGCGAATCAGCTCGTTCTCGCCGAAGGCCATGCTGACGAGAAGCCCCGTATCGCCAAGGAAGCACTTCAGCGAACGGTGATCGCTTGAAAGCTCGAGACCGACATTCGGATCCGTCGCGTTATAGGCGACATTGACCATCATCGAACTCCTCAACCATTCGAAAGCCGCGTCAAACTCACGCATTCCCGCACCCTGCCGCACCGCACCGGGGGAAAACTGCCACCCGTGACTGGCCAGCGCCCCTGGAATTGCATTGAACACACCGAGAATCTTATGCTTGGACCGTCCTCCGTATTTCAAAATGTCGGCGCGATAAAGGTCGATGATCGTCCGCTTTTCAAAATCGACCTTCGCAAGGTCGTGTGATCGGACGAATTCATTCACGGCCTGCGGCATGCCGCCAACGATTTCGTATTGCCTGAAGACCTCGAGAATGCGGCGATGCATCCCCGCACCGACAGGCCGCAGGCTGTCGAAAGAATTGCGCATGATCGGCATTAAGCCGCTGTTTCCGGTCGCCCACAGAAACTCCTCAAAATCCATGGGAAACATCTCGATGTGATGTTCCTCCGATGGGATCAGAATCTTCTCTACGTTCTTTCGAATCGAAATCAACGATCCCGTCTCGATATAATCAAAACGTCCGTCCGCAACAAGATGCTTGATGGCCTCTCGCGCACGGGGGAACTTCTGAACCTCGTCAAAAATGATCACGCTCTTGCGAGGTGTCAACTTCGCATTGTACGCCCCCAGCAAATACATGAAAAAGACATCAAGCTTCTCAAGATAATCCTCGAAGAAGCCCTTAACCTCCTTTGAAACCTTGCTGAAATCTATGAGCAGATAACTCTCGTACTCATTGCGGGCGAACTCTTCGGCTATCCAACTCTTCCCGATACGCCGAGCTCCGTCAATCAGCACCGCCGAGCGTCCATTGCTCGTCCTTTTCCACTCCAGCAATTTTTCGTAGATTTTGCGCTTCATGCTGATATTATAGCATATTCAGCATCACACCACAACGCTATCTACCAAAATCTCCTGTTTTCGCAGTATGTCTATCTACCAAAATCGCCAATATTGGTACACATCCTATCCACCAAAATCTCCAGTTTTCCCGAGTTTGCCACTTGAAAATCTCAAAATCGCGTTCCCGCCCAAGCCCGCATGCGTTTTTCGCTTGCGGGCTTCATAATAATTATGTGGTTACTCAGAACGGGTTCACTGCCGACTTCAACTCCCTGATGTCTCCTTTTGTGTAGATCTTCGCCGGAAGCTCGAGGCCGAACGCCCTGAGCAGCAGACCGATGTCGTCACCGTCGATGTTCTGCATCCGGTAGTAGTCGCCTGGCAGCTCGTCGATCTGCCAGTCCGCGAGAGCCTTCGCAACCCTTGCGCCCGGAA
>CAMAHK010000047.1 GCA_945834475.1 uncultured Verrucomicrobiota bacterium | reverse complement strand
GTTCGAAGGCAAGGACGGATTTTACGGCATGGTTTATGACGTAACGGAGAAAAATGCGTCTGTTGGCGTGAGTGAGGAATGGGAATTCTCCGAAGGGCCTGCCATGTCGTTACCGTTGGAGGTGAGTGGCTGGAGTGTCAGTGAGGGATATCGCTCGTCCGAACTCAGGTTTGTGTGGGCTCCCGAAAACGGTGGCGAGCAGACGTTGATTCGCCGCTTTACGGTTGTCGAGCCCGTCGTCGAGCCGATCTGTTCGGAACAGAAGACCGTCATTCGTAATGGTGAAGAGCATAAGATAGTTTATAATCCTTGTGGCGTCGGCATCGGTCGGGATGCGTATTTCAAGATATCGCTCAAGCCGGAGAACTATCCTGACGCGAAGATCGTCTGGAGTGCCAATGGCGAAGGATCGGTTTCGTTCGTCGGCGGCAATACGGGACGTGAAGTCTGCGTGCGCGGCGTCTCGGTCGGTGACGTGACGCTCGAGATCGACATTGGCGGATGTTCCGCCGCGAGGCCAACCTTTCCGCTGAAGGTTGTCGAGAATGTCACCGTGCCGATCGCGGTCTGTATCCTGAGCAACAACGGAACGTTGATGCGAGAAGTGGCGGATGTCTATGACATGTTGCCGAAGGTGAATGATATCTACGAGCAGGTTGGAATGTCGTTCTATATTGAGTCGGTTGTCGTGACGAATGTCGTAGAGGCATGCGAGCCAACATTCGGTGATTCGACAATGGAAGATCATTGGAGTTTTGATAAGGTTGCGAACATTTTGACAGACTCAGGTGGTTTAAAATGTTATTTCATTCAGAACTTTGTGGATGAGCGTAAGACTGTTGGTGGACATTCGCCAAGCGGAATCCTTCTTCCAAAGACTGCTGATGCCGTTGTCTGGGCGCATGAGATTGGGCATGCTTGTGGATTAGACGATATTTACAACGAGAATAATGGACAGTCGGTATCGGTTGTTGAGAAATTTGAATGGCGACATGCAATCGACGATTGGAACAATGGAAGTTGCGGCGATAACACCATTGGTTCTCGATATTATCGCAAGGGCTTGGATAGGTGTGAAGTGAATTTGCGACTTTTGATGTATGGCTATGACGCTACGAACACCCTGGATATCACGACAGGATGCGTAGACGGTATCGTGAATTTGGACTCGTCGACATCAATTCCAGGTGCGGCAAAGACCGGGATTTTTTCCACGGGCGGTACCAGACATCCCGTTCATCTTCGAAAGACAAAGTGAGGAGAACAGAAAATGAAAAGTAGATTGGTTTGTTGTATGGCACTTCTTTTTGCAGTCTCTGCGTTAAATGGCAACGCGGATGTTGACGATTCTCAAATTCGGCATATTCTCGAAAGGGCGACACGATATATTGATAATCCGCATGCAAGCAGATCAGAGATCCATTATGCGATCCAGCAGGCAGGAGGTGATACGAATCGAATCGTTTCGCTGATGAAGCAAATCGTTGAAGAGGAGGCCGATGATAATGCAAAGGCCTTTTATCTTTCTGAGATTGCCAAGCGTGGAACGACGAATGATCTCGTGTTTTTGTATGGGTTTATTTCTAATACAAATATTTGCCGCGAGGCTGTGGACTCGGTCTTTAGAATTGATGGGGTTACGACCAACTCCGTAGCGCGTATTTGTGCTCGCTTGCCAAGGGGGAACCCGCAGAGTCTTGACATTATCGGAAGTTGGATGTTATTGGCACGTGAAGTTCAGCAGCAGACATCGGATGCAAGCGTGAAGAGCATGGCGATTTCTAACCTCATTGAATACGCTTCGCTCCAGAATCATTCGCCTGAGCGGATCGACCGGAGTATTCGACGGCTGGATTCGACCTATGAGAGGAGTAAGCGTCGGCTTGGCGTTTTGCGTGCGGTTCAGAATCTTGGTGTGAACGAATGGCAGACGAATTTTGTCGCGACTGCCATTCGCGAACTTGAGTCCTATCCCGAGGCGGACTTGCCGGAGTGATAATTCTTGTACAACTGATCGGATCGTACGGGGAAAGTCCCTGTTCGGTGATGTCTTTGGTCTTGGGTCTGCAGGAATACCAGGCCTTGATGGTCGCTCCCTTGAGCCAGGAACTGTTTCAATCGGTTTTAAGTCTGGGGCTCGTTTTAGCCAGCCCGTTTGTCAATAGGGAGGTGTGTCATGAAAAAGATAATGTTGTTTGTCGGATTGTGCGTGGCATTTGTCGGGGTTACCGTATCGGATGATAAGACGACAACTGAAATGTCATATGATAAAGTCTATAATTATATTGTCAGGGCGGGTCTTAGGGGATGGATTGCGGAGTGTCCGTTTCCGCGGCTTCTTGGACGGTGCAACAATGACAGTAACCGGCTTTGTCGTGTTGCTTGCGATGTTTTTCGTACGCATTCTGACATGTGTGTACAGAATGCAGCACTTCGAATCTTGCTTGATTACGGCGACGCGCAGCAGATTCCGTTTTTGGAGTTCTGTGTGACTAATGTATGGCATGGACGTACGGCCATACGCATCTTGAATCGGATTGAGGGTTTTTTCCAGTAATAGCGTTGCACGAGTGGCGCGTTTTCACGCGGCGGCAACGCGCGAACTTGCAGCGGTAGATCCAGGTGTGCATTCTGAGAAGTCGGGTGCGATTGATGATATGGCATTAGTCGCCAGCAGGCCTAGTGTCGGGACTGATCTTAAGAATTTTGTTGTCGACTACGTTTATACAGTTGCGTCTAATGACTGTAGTCATATCTGGCCGGCAGATAACGCATTAATGAAGATTGATCCAACTTTCAAGAACAGCAAGCGGCGGCTGGCGCTGCTTCGCTATGCTCAGCCGCGAGTATCTGGGACGTTCAGTTTGCAGCGCATAGCTGAAGAGATTCAGAAACTCGAGTCCTATCCCGAAGCGAACTTGCCGGAGTGAGAAATAAATGAAGACGACGCTTTTGACGGAGGTTACGGTCGGGGAGATTTGCGAGGGGTTCGTGTATAACGAGCTGGAGGGCAAGGGGCACTTCGGGTGGGGCGGGAAGCTCGTCATTCAGCCGGAATACCAGCGCAACTACATCTACGCGGATGGGAAGAAGGACATCGCGGTCGTGGAGGAGACGTTCTCCAATTCCAATTCGAGACGGTCATCGATTGGATCGACGGCGTCTTCCCGGGAACCGAGGACGAGATGTGCGGACTCGAGTGGGGGCGGCTCTACGAGACGTATCACAAGAACGCCTACAGCCCCGTGAAGGTCTGGGCACGGGTGAAGGAGCTTTATGCGGACGAGTGCGTCCGAAACAGGCGCGGCATCTTCGAGTACGTCCTCGGCGGTGAACGCGAGCCGCGGCTTCTTGACTTGCGCGTCTTCGAGTCGCGCGAGACGAAGGCGGTCTATGCGAAGCAGACGGCGGCGGCCGAAGCGAAGGGCGTTTCGAACTGTCCGCTCTGTGCAATCGGCCACGCGGCAAACGCGACGCGAATCTGGAAGTTCGCGGAAATGGACGCCGACCACGTCACGGCCTGGTCGAAGGGTGGCGCAACGACGCTTGACAACTGCCAGATGCTCTGCAAGATGCACAACCGCGCGAAGGGCAATCGGTAAGCTCTGACGCGCACCTTTGGCGTAAGCTATATAAGAGTGAAGTGCTCGGCTCGGCCTGCGGCCTCGGGCTACCCTCCGCTTCGCTTCGGCGAATCCGCTGCAGCTGAAGCGCACCCAAGCCAAGTTCCCGCGTCGCCTCGACGCGAAGCACGCTTCCTGCCTTAAAGGCGTATTTTTCACAGTGCCAGGTGGCCGTGAATATGCGGCCGCGAATTTTGCTGAGCGCGTACTCCTGTCGATCGCGGGCTAATCCAATCCATTCCCAGACCAATGGTCATCTCGATTCGGATCGCCTCAGCCTTTTCGTGTTTGCGCGAAGCGCTCTGCATCCGAAACGTGTAAAGTTTATTGTCGGACTACGCCTTAAGAAGCATTCGCTTGGGATTTCTTGAGAATTCGGTTGTCTCTCCAATCGCTTGGCGGCGCGTTTGGGTGTATCCTATCCTGCGTCGTCGGGGACTGTCCCCGGCCCCAAAGGAAAGGAACATGACATGAACAAGCTCATCGGCATGACTAAGGTTGCCCTAATCGGGTGCACACTTGCGACCGCCACCACCGGTTGTTGTCTCTTCGGCAACAACGACTGCTGCGACAAGGCCTGTTGCGAAAAGAAGGCGGGTCAGGCGTGTCCCAAGAAGACGCGCGGCGCCAACACGTCCATGACGCTCAGCGCGGGCACGGACGGCATATCCGTCGGTAGCGAGTCGAACCTCGGATCCCACGGGGCCTCGGGTTCGGTGTCCACGCACTAACCACACACCACAAAGGCAAGGAGGTACACCATGTCAATGGGATGCTGGATCTGCTGCGGCGTGATCGCCGTCGTTGTCATCGCCCTGCTCGTCCGTTGCTGCTGTTGCGGCCGCAAGGACTGCGACAGGTAATCGGGCGTCAAGTCCTATCCGAAAGGCTCCGGCGGTAACCCTGCCGGAGCCTTTGCGTTCGGAGAGTCTGCCCGTAAGACTGACGATGCGGCATTATGATATAATACGGGCATGATTTACGAATCCTTCAAGAGACTTCGCGAGGAGACTCCGAACGCGTCGGCATTCCTCATTGCTTCGGGCGACCGCTCGGTGGCAATTAACTGGCGTCAGTTCACGGACGACATCGACATTGTCGTGCGCTTGATCCGCGAGTATGCGCCGGGGGCGAAGATTGCTCTTTTGGGCGAGAACTCGTATGAGTGGATGGTCGCGCATGCGGCGATTCTCTTTGCCGGGGGCACGGTTGTGCCGATCGACATGAACCTCAATGCGCCTGAAATCGCGCAGCGTCTCCGTTTCGTTGGCGCGCGGGCACTCATTTACTCGTCGCTCTACGAGGAGAAGGCGAAGGATGTCGGCGATCAGCTTCCAGGTGTCGTTGTCGCGGGCTTCGGCTCGCTCAAGACCGAGCGCTTTCTCGACAAAGTGCGGAGTTTCTTCACGCTTAAGGACTCGATCTGGTCGAACCGGGCGCGCGTCGCGGACAACGAGATGACCTCGATGATTGTCTTTACGTCGGGGACGACGAGCGAGCCGCGCGGCGTGGAGCTCACGATCAAGGCGATTGAGACATTCATCCGCTCGTCCGAACTCTCCGTGCCGATGAACTTCGGCGAGCGTTCGCTGATGCTCCTGCCGCTCAACCACATCTACGGCATTTGCGTCGCGTACATGATGCTTGTGAAGGGCGTCGCGTTGGGCGTGTGTCCCGACTTCCGTCGCATTTACGACGCGTTCGAGCGCTTCCGTGTCAACTTCGCTTTCCTTGTGCCGGCCCTTGCGGATCTGATCGCGTCCAAGATCGCGAAGCGTGGGGCGAGCGCGGAGGAGGCGCTCGGGCAGCCGCTCAACTGGATTTGCACGGGCGGTGCGCCGCTCGCGCGGCGGACATATGAGGAGCTGACGGCGCTTGGCGTAAAGACACTCTGCGCGTACGGACTCACCGAGACGTGCGCGTGTTTCTCGATGTCGTGCACGAAGGATGCGCCGCATCCGTGCAGCGCGGGCAAGGCGTCGCAGCTTCTTGAAGTCGAGACGAAGGTTTCGCCCGAGGGCGAGCTGATGATTCGCGGACCGAACGTGATGAAGGGCTACTACAAGCGTCCCGAAAAGACGGCGGCGGTCCTCGACGACGAGGGTTGGTTTCATACGGGCGACCGCGGGCGCATCGACAGCGACGGGTACGTGTGGGTCGAGGGACGCGCCTCGCGGACGATCGTGCTCTCGTCCGGCAAGAAGGTCGCACCGGAGGAGCTGGAGGACAAGCTCATGCTTCTTCCAGGCGTTCTCGAGGCGCTTGTGAGCGGCGAAGGCGAGTCACGCGAGATCAAGGCCGAGGTCTATGCGTCGGTGTCGGAGGAGGCCGTGCGCCAGATCATCGGCGAGTTCAACCTGACGCTGCCGGTCTATCAGCGTATTCACACGATCGTCGTCCGCAAGGAGCCGTTTGCGCGCACGACATCGGGCAAGATCAAACTTGAGGCCGCGAAGAAATGATTCACTTCAACAGACCCTACATGACGGGCAAGGAGACGGAGTACATTCGTCAGGCCGTGCTCGGCGGCAAGATTTCCGGCAACGGTGAGTTTACGCATCGCTGTCAGGACTACTTTGAGAAGCGCTACGGATTCCGGAAGTGCCTCCTGACGACGTCCTGCACGGACGCGCTCGAGATGGCGGCAATTCTGACGGGAGTCGGTCCGGGGGACGAGGTGATCATCCCCTCGTACACGTTCGTCTCGACGGCCCTCGCGTTCATCCGCTGCGGCGCGACAATCGTCTTCGCCGACAGCCGTGCGGACGAGCCGAACCTCGACGCGACGAAGATCGAGTTGCTCGTCACGCCGCGCACGAAGGTCATCGCGCCCGTCCATTACGCCGGTTGCGCTTGTGACATGGACGCGATTATGGAAATCGCCGAGAAGCACAATCT
The DNA here is from genome assembly GCA_945834475.1 of uncultured Verrucomicrobiota bacterium. Taxonomy (GTDB): domain Bacteria; phylum Verrucomicrobiota; class Kiritimatiellia; order RFP12; family UBA1067; genus UBA1067. Next base: position 13,800 of record CAMAHK010000047.1, on the reverse strand, counting down.
CCTGGTCGTCGAAGATGCGGCTCAGGCGATCGATTCGTACTACAACGGCCGTCCTTTGGGCTCCATCGGCCATCTTGCGGCGTTTTCGTTCCACGAGACGAAGAACATCATCTCGGGCGAGGGTGGTATGCTCGTCGTCAACGACGAGCGGTTCATCCGTCGCGCGGAGATCATCTGGGAGAAAGGCACGAACCGCGCCGAGTTCTTCCGCGGCGAGGTGAACAAGTACGGCTGGGTCGACACGGGATCCTCGTTCCTCCCGACGGAAATCGTCTCGGCGTTCCTTTGGGCGCAGCTCGAGCATCTCGACGAGATCCAGGCCGAGCGCAAGCGGCTGTGGAATAGGTACTGGGATTTCTTGAGCGGGCTGTTACCCGCCGCGGGCGAGGACGCACCGCGGTACGGGGAAGACACTGTACCGCGGTACGGGGCAGACACTGTACCGCGGTGCGTCCCCGCCCGCGGCGTCCCCAAGTTCACGCTCCCCCGCATTCCCGCGTATGCGACGAACAATGCGCACATGTTCTATCTGACGTTCCCGGATCTTGCGAAGCGGACGGACTTCATCGCCAAGATGAAGGCGCGGGACATCCTGACGGTCTTCCATTACTTGCCGCTCCATTCGTCGGAGTTCTACAAGGCGAAGCATGACGGACGCGAACTGCCGAACTGCGACCGTTTCTCGGATACGCTTGTGCGCCTTCCGCTTTACGCGGGACTCGGTCCCGACCAGGATAAGGTCCTCGCCGCCATCAAGGAGTCGCTGGTGTAAATGAGAGACGTTGCCTTCAGTTGCGATAACAATGGCGCGAAGTTCCTTTGCGTCACGGTGTGGTCGCTTCTCGAACATTACAAGGGCGACGAGCCTCTGCGCATCAATGTCTTCGAAGGTTTCGGCGGACATTCGGCAGAGAGCAAGCGGAAGCTGCAGGCAGTCATTGACGAATTTAATCACCATCGTCAACCTCAACCTCTAGCCTCAACCTTCTTCACCCTCAGATACCATAACGTCGAGCCGTTCATCGCACCTTATGCGGACATCCTGCAGGACCGTGCGAATTCGCGGTGGAACATCTTCACGTGGACGCCGATCTTCACGCCGCAGGTCCTGTCGGACGCCAAGGGTAACGTCGCGCACTTCGACATCGACATGCTCTTCAATGACGACGTCTCGAAGATCCTCGACCTTGACCTCGGCGACAACCTGATCGCGTGCGTCGCCGAATACGGGAAGGGCGACCCCGTCATCACGGAGGCCGTCTGGGGGAAGGGGATCCTGCCCGACTCCGTCGACCGCTATTTCAACACCGGGACGATCGTCTTCAACACGACGAAGTGCCGCGAAGAGAAGACGTGGGAGAAGATCCTCGCCTGGTACCGTGCGCATTACGACATTGCCGACCGCATCGAGCAGGATGCCTGGAATGCGCTTTATCACGATCGGACGCTCCTCTTGCCGCTGCGTTGGAATTTCCACGACCGGCTCGTGAAGTTCTACCCGAGATGGGATCTTGCCGCCAAGTATTGGCAGGGCAATCCGCCGCGCGACTGTCTCGTGGCGGCGCTTGATCCGGCGATTCTCCATTTCTGGGGGCCGAAGAAGCCGTGGAAGCCGTGTCACCGTCCCTACCGTAAGCTTTATCATGCGGCTATGACGGCCGTCGGCCAAACGCCGCCGAAGGAAGAGCCCTTTGCGTTCGTTCATAATTTCACGACGGCCCTCCGGCTGGCGAAGCTCAGGAGACTGGTTTCACAAAACAGGGACATTACCAAATCGTAATGTTGCCGCAAGGTTCGCGCAAGGTGCTTTTGAGAGAATGTGCGTATGAAATTGCGTACGCTTCTCTATCCCTTGCTCTTGGTCGTCGCCGTGCGGCTTGTTCTCGCCGCGGCAACGCCGGTCTTTGACACGTCCGAAGCCCGCTATGCGGCGATGTCGGCGAACATGGCGCGCACGGGCGACTTCCTTGTGCCGCGTTTCACGTACAAGGGCGAGTACCAGAGCTTTGACGGCAAGCCACCGCTCCTCTTCCAGGCGGGCGGCGTCGCGTGCAAGGTCTTCGGCGTCAACGAATTCGCGGTGCGCCTGCCGGTCCTACTGGCGACGGGGTTCCTGTTCGTTCTTCTCTTTCGCGTGATGCTGGTCCTGACGGACGGCGACCGGCACGCGTCGCTCCTCGCGGTCGCGATGACGGCGACATCGACCGCTTACGCGGCGCTCGTCGGCTTTTGCATGACGGACGGCCTTCTCGTCGCCTGTGTCGCGGGGGCCCTGCTCGCGCACGCGGCGCTCGTGAAGTCCGGCAACCGCAACTGGTCGCTCGCCGTCTTCGCACTCCTCGGGTTCGGGATGATCGTCAAGGGACCGGTCGCGCTCGTCGAGTTCGGCCTGCCGGTCTTCCTGGACTGTGCTGTCAACCGGCGCTGGGCGGTCCTCACGCGCTACAGGTGGTTCTGGGGACTCGGCCTTTTCGCGCTCATTGCCGCGCCGTGGTTTGTGCTGATGGCGCGGCAGAATCCGGACTTCCTCTGGTACTTCTTCGTGAACGAGAACCTGCTGCGCTTCCTCGTGCACGAGTACGGTGACAAGTACGGGGCGGGTCGCGAGACGTTCCGCGGCATGGCGCTCGTCTGGCTTCTCGTCGTGACGCTGCCGTGGTCGTTGGAGCTGTTACCGCGCCTGTCGTTGAGGACAACGACGGTACGGGAGCTACTTCGCCGCACGGATTCGCCGTCGGCCGTACTCGGCTGGGGCGTTGTGGGCATCACGGGATTCTGGTGTCTGACGAGCCGGGTGCCGATGGCGTATCTGATGCCGACGGTGCCGCTCGCGTGCGCGTGGCTCGTGCTTCGGGCGTCATCTGAAGAATGCCAGCGCCTGACGCGCCGTGTGCCCCTCGCCGCGTATCTGACGTCCCTCGTTCTCGTCGTCGGCATTCTCGGCGGGATGTTCTTCACGGACAAGATGCAGGGCGCGGCCGCGCCGTTCAAGATGAAGCGGTATTCGTACGAGTTCTACCACGGCGTTCATGGCATTCCCGCCGGGGAGGTGGCGCGATGAGGACGGTGACGCTGATCGTGCCGTGCAAGGACGAGGCGAACCGCCTTGAGCAGACGGCTTTTCTCGAGGCTGTCGCCGAAATGCCCGAACTCTCGCTTCTCTTCGTCAACGACGGATCGACCGACACGACGGACGAGATCGTCTCGCACCTCGCGCATGCGTCGGCGGCGATCGCGGCGATTCACCTGCCGAAGAACGGCGGCAAGGCCGAGGCGGTGCGCGCGGGCGTCACGTATCTGCTCGAGCAGGGCGGAACGGGGCTGATCGGGTTCTGGGACGCCGATCTTGCGACGCCGCTCGAGGACGTGCGGCGCTTTGTCGCGGTCTTCGAGCGCGACCCGACGGCGGAGATGGTGATCGGCAGCCGCTGGCCGCATCTCGGGGCTTCTGTGGAGCGGAGCGGATTCCGAGACCTGACGGGCAAGATCATGAAGTTCCTCATCCGCCGCGCCCTCTCGGCGCCCGTCTACGACACGCAGTGCGGCGCGAAGGTGATGACGCGCGAGCTGGCGCGGGACGTCTTTGCGCGTAAGTTCATTTCGCCGTGGCTTTTCGACGTTGAGCTTTTTCGGCGGATGGGCCGGCGGCGGATCCTCCGCGGCGTGAAGGAACTGCCGCTCGATTGCTGGCGCGACGTTGCGGGCTCGAAGATGACGCTCGGCGGAGCCCTGCGCTCGCTTGTGGACCTGGTGCGGATCGTCGTCTGCGGGTGGCGTTGTGTTTCTGTTTGAACACGCGGCAGGAATGTCGCGTCTCCTTTGAGAAATGGTAGAATATTGGATATGAAACTTCTGGTGATAGAAGACGATGCGACGATCGCGGATTTCGTGGCGGAGGGATTCCGCCAGAGCGGGTCTGCGGTCATCGTCGCGGGAGACGGCGAGAGCGGACTCGCCACGGCGCGGCTCGGCGGATTCGACGCCGCAGTCGTGGACATCATGCTGCCGAAGATGGACGGACTCGAGGTGATCCGCCGGCTGCGTGCGCTCGGCAACCGCCTGCCGGTGATCGTCCTCTCGGCGCGCGGCAGCGTCGACGCGAAGATCGCGGGACTCGAGGCCGGCGGCGACGACTATCTCGCGAAGCCGTTCTCGGTCGCGGAACTGATCGCGCGCGTCCAGGCGCTCGTCCGCCGCGCGACGCGCACGGCTGAGCCGACGGTGCTCACGGTCGGCGACCTCGAGCTTGACCTCGTCACGCATCGCGTCGCGCGCGGAGGCGAGCGCATCGATTTGCAGCCGCTCGAGTACCAGCTGCTCGAGTACCTGATGCGCAACCAGGGACGCGTCGTTACGAAGGCCGTGATCATGGACCGCGTGTGGGACTATCGCTTCAATCCGCACACGAACGTCGTCGAGTCGCGCATCTGCCATCTGCGCGAGAAGATCGACCGCGAGGGGTCGCCCAAGCTCATCCACACCATCCGGGGGTTCGGCTATGTTTGCGAAGCACGCTAACCTGTCCGTCCGCGGACGCCTCGTCTTCTGGTGCGTGGTCGCCTACACGTTCGTGACGCTGACGTCGATGACGATCGTCTGGGCCGTGACGCATCACCACGTCCACGGACGCGACGGCAAGATGATGCGGCGCATCCTGGAGGACCTCAAGGGCGAGTACGCCGAGTATCAGGGCTTATCCTCGGAGTTCAGGCATTGCGTCGACGAGGATGCCGAGGAGCACAATGCCAACAAGACGCAGATCTCGGTATTGTCGACAAACGGGGACGTCCTGTACGCGACGAAACCCGTCCTGCATCCGGACAATCGGCTGCGCCGTGAGTCGGCGGACCTGTTCGACGGCAATCGCATCGTCGTGACCTACGATATCAACGACAGCGTTGACTTTGACTGGTTTCTGGCCTCGCTGTTGGTCATCATCGCCGGTGTGAGCATCCTGGGCGTCGCAGGATTCTCGCGGTTTCTGGGCGAACGGATCCTGAAGCTCAACAATCTCGTGGAAGAGAAGGATCGCGCGATCGCAGAACTGAAGACGTTGACGGACGACATCGCGCACGATCTGCGCACGCCCCTCACGCGGCTCAACATGGCGGCCGAGGCGGCGCTGTCGGCGGACGGGCCGTCTGCACTGGCCGGGAAGGTGGCGCATGACACGGAGGCGATGGTCGAGATGATCAACACGATGCTGGAGATCTCGCAGACGGGCTTTCGCATCGACCGCACGCCGCGCGAGGAACTCGATCTTGCGGAAATCGTCCGTCACTCGGGCGATCTCTATCAGTCGCTGGCCGAAGACCAGAACCTGAGGCTGACAGTCGCCGTGCCTGAGGGGCCCGTTCGCTATCTGGCCCACAAGGCCAAACTGCAGCAGATTCTGGGCAATCTGCTCGACAATGCGCTCAAGTTCACGCCGGCCGGCGGCGAAATCACCGTGAGTCTCGAGGCGAAGGACCAGTCCGTTTGCCTGACGGTCCGTGATACGGGCGTCGGGATTGCCGCCAGGGATCTGCCGCATGTCTTCAAGCGCTTCTATCGGGCGGATGCAAGCCGGAACTGTCCGGGAAACGGCCTTGGCCTGGCGCTGGTCGACGCGATCGTCACCTCCTACGGCGGACGCGTCAGTTGCGTGTCCGAGCTCGGCCACGGGACGACATTCTCGGTATGCTTGCCCAATTTTTGATATAATACAATCCCTAAATCTAGTCGAAAGGGAGAGATTATGTCGAATCGCGTCTATTCGCAGGAAGAGCTTCAGTCCGTCTTGGCCTCGTTCGGGATCACGGATCCGACGGACATCTCGCGTTATGGTTCGGGTCACATCAACGACACCTTCAAGGTAGAGACGAAGGCGGGCGTCCGTTACATTCTCCAGCGCGTGACGGATGCGTTTGACAAGGACGTCCTCAAGTCGAACATCCTGCGCGTCACCGAGCATTTGAAGTCCAAGGGCGTGAAGACGCTCGAGGTCGTCGGCTACGAGAACCCGTGGCGCGTCTACAAGTTCCTTGAGGGCTATACTTCCGTCGACGTGATCACCGACGCCTCCCAGGCCGAGCTCGCGGCTTCGGCGTTCGCCGCGTTCCAGAACGCGCTTGCCGACCTGCCGGCGCCGCAGCTTCTGCCTGTTATTCCGAAGTTCCACGACACGGTTGACCGCATCCGTCTTCTCGACGAGGCGGCGGCGAAGGACGTGAAGGGCCGCAAGGCGTCCGTCGCGAAGGAACTCGCGTTCGTCGACGCGCGCCGCGAAGAGTCCGCGACGATCGTGAAGATGATGGAATCGGGCGAAATTCCCGTCCGTACGACGCATAACGACACGAAGATCAACAACGTGATGCTCGCGAGCGACGGCACGAACGTCGTCATCGACCTCGACACGACGATGCCGGGCTCGGCGCTCTACGACTTCGGCGACATGGTGCGCACGTCGTCCGCCGCCGCGGCCGAGGACGAGAAGGACCTGTCGAAGGTCTATTCGAAGAAGGAGTATTTCGAGGCGCTCGTGAAGGGCTACCTCGCGAACGCTAAGTTCCTGACCGAAAACGAGAAGAAGCTTCTCGCGTTCTCGGGTCGCCTGATTACGCTCACGATCGGCATTCGCTTCCTCACCGACTACCTGAACGGCGACACCTACTTCCACACGGCGTATCCGGAACACAACCTCGATCGTTGCCACACCCAGTTCAAGATGGTCGAGTCGATGGAGGCTCAGGCCGCCGAGTACGAGGAAATCGTCAAGAAGTATTCGTAAGATGTCAGTTTTTCTGCTAGCAGTTGCGGCTGTCGCGACGAATGCCGTCGCGACGACAGCCCGCATAACCTCCGACTCGACGTACTACGACCGCAAGGAAGGTATCGCCGTCTTCAAGGGCAATGTCCACGTCGACGCCGCCGAGTATCAGATGCACGCCGAGCGTGCGTACGTGTTCATGAACGGCACGAACGAACTGAGCCGCATTGCGGCGACGGGGTCAGTCGCGCTGACGAACGGTCAGCGTCGCGCCTACGGCGAGAAGGCGACGTACAATCGCGAGAAAGGCGTTGTCACGCTGACGGGTGCGCCCGGTGATCCGGCCCTCATCACGGAAGACACCGCCGAAGGCGAGCGGACGATACGCGGCCGCAAGATCCGGTTCTGGATCGGGCAGGAGCAGGTCGAGGTGCTCGAATCCGACATCAGTGCGCCGAAGAGCGGTGCAACGGCGGATTTGCCCGGGCTTCTGAAGCAGTAAGAGAATTATGAAAATGAAGAAATCGTTCCTGTTTCTCGCCGCGCTCCTGTGTGCGACTTCCGTCTTTGCCGGCCACGAGGCCGTGCCGCCCTATCCGAACTTCGGGCTGCCGCGCGTCGAGGAGATGATGTTCCTCGTTCTCCAGATCGGCATCATCATCTTCGCCGCGAAGCTGGGCGGCATGCTGGCTTCGCTCCTGAAGCTCCCGTCGATCCTCGGCGAGCTGGCGACCGGCATCGTCATCGGCCCCTGGGCGCTCGGAGGCATTGGTTTCGGGTCAGGCCTTTTCGCTGATGGACTCTTCCACGGCGCGGCGCTCCGTCAGCTGGCGGCCGAGGGCCACATGTTCGACGCGACCTCGCCGGCCCTTTACGGCATCGCGACGCTCGCCTCGATCATCCTCCTCTTCCTCTCGGGCCTTGAGACGAACCTCAAGATGTTCCTCAGGTACTCGTTCGTCGGCTCGATGGTCGGCATCGGCGGTGTCGTCGTCTCGTTCCTCTTCGGCGACCTCTGCGCGGTCTACCTGTTGCCGCACTTCTTCACGAACGTCGAGTGGATCGACGCGCTCGCGAAGATGCCGCTTGCACAGGCGATGACCCTGCCGGGGCCCCTCTATATGGGCATCATGTCGACGGCGACCTCGGTCGGCATCACCGCACGCATTCTCTCGGAGCGCAAGAAGATGGATTCCGAAGAGGGTGTGACGATCATGGCCGGTGCGGTCATCGACGACGTCCTCGGCCTCATCGTCCTCGCGATCGGCAATGGCATTATCGCCGCGACGATGGCGCATGGCCAGGCGGCCGAAGGCGCGAAGGAGGGCATGGACTGGGGCGCGATCGGATTCGTCGCCCTCAAGGCGTTCGGCGTCTGGCTCGGCGCGACGGCGATCGGCGTCCTTGCCGCACGCTACATTGCGAAGGCACTCAAGGTTTGCTTCAAGTCGCCGGTCGTCATTGCGACGATGGCGTTCGGCCTGGCGTTGATCCTGGCGGGCTTCTTCGAATTCATGGGCCTTGCGATGATCATTGGCGCATACGTGATGGGCCTGGCGCTCTCGCGCACGGACCTCAAGCATCAGATCACCGAGATGCTCACGCCCGTCTACACGTTCCTCGTGCCGATCTTCTTCTGCGCGATGGGCATGATGGTCGATGTCTCGGCGCTCTGCTCGGCGCCCGTCCTCGCCTTCGGCGCGATCTACACGGTCCTTGCCGTCGCGGCGAAGGTGCTCGGCTGCATGATTCCGTCAATGGCCTGCGGCTTCAACGTGCTCGGCGGCCTGCGCATCGGCGCGGGCATGGTGCCGCGTGGCGAAGTCGCGCTCATCATCGCGGGCATTGGCCTCTCGGCGGGCTACCTCACCCAGGAGATCTTCGGCATCGGCATCCTGATGACGCTTGTGACGACGGTCGTTGCGCCGCCCGCGCTCGTCGGGCTCTTCGCGTCCGACCGCAAGGGCGTTCGCCATCCGAAGGCCACGATGACCGGCTCGCGCGAGATTTGCTTCGAGCTCGGCAGCGTAAAGGTCGCGGAGCTGATGCTGGAGAAGCTCGTCGCGGAGTTCCGTGAGGAGGGCTTCTTTACCTCGCTTCTCTCGAAGGAAGACCACATCTGGGAGATCGCCATGGACGACATGGAGATCGCACTGCGCCGTCAGGGGAAGGACATCTTCATCCACTGCACGCCGGCCGAGGAGGCGATTGTGATGACGGCCTGGATGGAGGTCGCGAGCGACATCAACGACCTGGCGCGGCTCATCTCGCAGCCGATGCGCCGCGAGGAGGTCGGCGAGGTTCTCGCGCAGACGACGGCTGGCGCGAAAGGACATCGCTCGGGCATCGGCCGTTACCTGCAGGGGTTTGTCATGCTGCCGAAGTTCAAGGCATCGTCGAAGCGCGAGGCGGTCGAGAAGCTCGTCGCCGAGATTGCCGCGGCCTGTCCGCACCACGTGCATGACGCGAAGGCCGCCGTCGAGGCGGTGTTGACGCGCGAGGCTTCCATGTCCACGGGTCTTGACAACGGCATCGCCGTGCCGCATGGCCGCACGCCGGCGGTGACCGGCATTTCGGGTGCGGTGGCGATCCTCGACAACGCGGGGACGGCGAACGGCTGTCTCGCGGACTATGAGACGATCGACAATTCGCCGGTTTCGATTGTGGTTCTCACGCTCGCCAATTCCGAGACCCAGACGCCGTATCTCCAGCTCATGAGTTTCATTTCGAAGGCCCTGCGCGCGAACAACGGCTATGAAAAGCTGCTCGCCTGCACCTCGGCCGAGGAGATGCGGAGCTTCTTCCGCTCGGTTTGACAACGGTAAGGTTCTTATGCGCAAGACACTCCTCGCGACGATTCCGCTGATAGCCGCGCTCGCCCATGCCGAGCGCCAGCCGTATGAGCGTTACGCGACGATCGTCGACCGACAGATGTTCGGCGAGTTGCCGCTGGGGTTTGACCCGACCAAGATGCCGAACGAGGTGGCGAAGACATCCGCGCGCGAAGAGAAGGAACTGTCGCAGGAACAGGAGCAGGTCAAGAAGGCCATCCGTTTTTCGGTCATCAACGTGACGCCGGCCGGCGAGACGGTCGTCGGCTTCTCCGACAACGGGGACCCGAAGAATCCGCTTCACTACTATCTCAAGGTCGGCGAGTCGCAAAACGGATGGACGGTGAAGGAAGCCGATCCGCAGGCGGCGACGATGACGGTCGAGAAGGACGGTATCGAAGTGACGCTCAAGCTCGGTGGCGATTCCGGCGGCGGCGCGTCGACGAAGGCGGCCGAGCCCCGCGTGGGTTCCGGCCTTCTGGCGAACCGCATGTCGTTCCGCGAACGCCGTCGTCTGGAGCAACAGCAGCAGCAGGCGGACGCGGCGAAGCTGGCGGAGGAGGCGAAGGCCCGTGAGGCGCGCGAAGCGGAGGAGAAGCAGCAGCGAGAGGCCGAGCGGGCCGAACAGCGCGAGCAGCTCCTGCGCATCCAGGAAGAACTGCGCAAGGCGCGTGAGGCGCGGGAGAGTCAGAAGGAAGCCGAAGACTCCCAACCCGAAGGCTGACACCCAGCCACCCCACTTGCCGAAGTCTTATTTTTCGCGTTCCGACGTTCCGCCGAAACGCTCTCCGGTAGCTTTACCGCGCCTCGTGTCGAATATCCACCCCGAAGGCGAGCTTCGCGAAGCGACTTCTTGGTGCGGTGCTATTACCACGCGCCTCAATATGATTTGATATAATACCTTTATGTCGATAAATCCCCAGAAACAGGCCGCGAAGAAGTTTACGGAATATTGGCTTCTCAACAATCTGGGCAAGGAGAAGAGTGACGACCAGAAATTCTGGAACGCCTTGCTCGGAGACGTTCTGGGAATGCCGGACCTGTTGACGGGAATTCGCTATCAGGAGCCGGTGCAGCTCAAAGACACGACGAAATTCCTTGACGCCTGGATTCCCTCGACACGCGTCCTCATCGAACACAAGTCTCGGGGCGTGAAGCTTGGTGCGCCGCAGTCCGGTCATGATGGGATGACGCCGTTCGAGCAGGCGAAATTCTACGACGATCATCGTCCGTTCGACGAGAAGGCCCGTTGGATCGTCACCTGCAACTTTGACGAAATCTGGATTTACGATCAGGCGAAGCCGCTGGACGAGCCCGAGAAGATCCGGCTTGCGAATCTGCCGAGGGAGTATACGCGCCTGACCTTTCTCGTCAATCCGGAGGTGAAGAAAATTGCCAGTCGAGAACTCGAGATTTCCGTTCAGGCCGGCAAGATCGTCGGAACTCTCTATGACGCGCTCTTGAAGCAGTATGCCGATCCGTCCGCACCCGAGACACTGCAGGCGCTCAACAAACTCTGCGTCCGACTTGTCTTCTGCTTCTATGCCGAGGATGCCGACATCTTCGACAAGAACATCTTTCGGAAACTTGTCTCGGCAACGCCTGCGGACAGATTGCGCCGGACACTGCTGACGCTCTTTCAGGTCCTCGATACGCCGGTCGATCAGCGGGACAAGTACCTGGAACCGGAGCTTGCCGTGTTCCCCTACACGAATGGCGGACTCTACAGGGATGCGACGGAGGACGAGATCCCGCCGATGACCGAGGAGATTCGTCAGCTGCTGATCAGCTCGTCCGACTTTGACTGGAACGGCATCAACACGACCATCTTCGGCGCGCTTTTCGAGTCGACGCTCAATCCCGAGACGCGCCGTGCGGGCGGAATGGTTTACACGTCCGGCGAGAACATCCACAAGCTGATCGGACCGCTCTTCTTGGATGGCCTCACGCGTCGCCTGACGGAGACCCTGGAAATCAAGTCCGAGAAAGAAAGGACGCGGCGTCTTGCCGAATTGCAAGACCATCTGGCCTCGTTGCGCTTCCTCGATCCGGCGGCGGGGAGCGGCAACTTCCTGACCGAGACCTATACCTCGTTGCGGCGGTTGGAGAACCGCATCATCGCGGCCATCCAGGGCAATCAGCCCGAACTCGACCTCGGCTTGCGCATAAAGGTTTCGATTAATCAGTTCCACGGAATCGAGATCAACGATTTCGCCGTCACGGTCGCCAAGACGGCCATGTGGATCACCGAGGCGAAGATGGCGCGCGAAACGGCGGAGATTCTTCACCGCGATGCGGACCTCCTGCCGCTCAAGGACTACGACGGCATCGTCGAAGGCAACGCCCTGCGCATGGACTGGAACGCGCTGCTGGAGGACAAAAACAATGCCTTCATTTATGCCGATGAATGTGTTGATTTTAAAACGGCAAAGATTCATCTTCTGGAACTCAAGCGGCAGCAAACAATTGTATCCAATCGAGAGGGTACGAAGTTTCGGTTTACGAATCAGGTCATGAAAGCGCTAAGCGACAAAGCCAGGGATCCGTCTGTCAGTCGAGCGGCGCATTGGGCTGCTGTGGCCTGTATTGAGAAATTGTGCGAGTCTTCAAAGGAGCTCTGGCGCGAGTTACCGCGAAATGGTTCGACGGACATTTCCTATTATGCCAAGCATGGCGCCGCTTTTGTCGTGGGCGGAACGACATACATTGCAAAGATCACATCGAAGGCTTATCCAAACGAGGAATCGTTGGCCACGTATTCGGTAGAAGCTATCACGATAGAAAAGAATTTCGCTCGGGGAATAGCTGAGACCATAACGAAACAGTCTCTCGACCCGAGCGATGAGAATAGGATACTAAAATTTGTTGAAATGGTCAAGAGGGGCAGACCGCATTTCGACTACATCATCGGCAATCCGCCGTTTGTGGGACATCAGTATCGCTCAAAGGCGCAGGCTGCGGATATGGATCTCGTCTTTGCTGATATTGCGTATACGAATTACGGCAAACTTGATTACGTCTGTGCATGGTACAAGAAGACACTTGATCTCATTTCAGGAACGCTAAGCAAGGCGGCGTTCGTTTCAACCAATTCCATTGTGCAGGGAGAGTCTGTTGCTGCAATGTGGAAACCTCTTTTCGAGAAAGGACTTGAGATTGATTTCGCACATCGTTCCTTCGTCTGGAATTCAGACTCGTTCGAGAAGGCTCACGTCCATGTCATCATCGTCGGCTTCCATTGGACGATGAACCACTTGGGCCGCGAAGGTGTAAAGCATGACATTCGTCTTCAGAACAAAACATTGTATGATGGCGATGTTGTGATTCCGGCCAGAAACATCAATGGCTATCTTTGTGATGCGCCAAATGTCTTCATTCAGAATCGGGGTGGGGTTCTTTATCCCCGTCTGCCGAAGATGAGCAAGGGTAGTCAGCCGACAGATGGTGGTAATCTGATACTCTCGCAGGCTGAGCGCGAAGAGATATTGCGTTTGCATCCAGACGCTTCATCTTTTGTTTTACAATATCTTGGCAGTGATGACTATATCAATTCTAAAATTCGCTTTTGCCTTTGGCTGAAAGGTGTCTCGCCAAGTCTTTATCGCCCAATCCCCGAAGTGATGAGACGGTTGGAAGACGTGGCTTTGATGCGTCGAAAGAGTCCAACAAAATCTGTTCAGCGCGAAGCCGACACGCCTATGCTTTTCACGCAGATTCGCCAACCGACGACGAATTATTTGGTTGTTCCAGAGGTGTCTTCTCAAAGACGTAAGTATATTCCAATTGGTTTCTTAACTCCCGATGTGATAGCAAGTAGCAAACTGTATGTTGTACCAGAGGCAACATTGTTGATGTTTGGTGTCTTGATATCCATTGTTCATATGGCATGGATGCGCACCGTGGCGGGTCGTTTAAAATCTGATTATAGCTATTCGCCAGCTGTCTATAATAACTTCCCGTGGCCATCTTTCGCACTAGAGTCCGCTACTGATGGCGAGTCCTCCAGTTGTGAAGCGGTTTGCAAATCGCGAAGCTCAGCCGGAGCGGTAGCGGAGGCCTCTTTGCCAACCGTCGGCGTTAATTCTCTCGGTGTTAAATCCAAGATCGAAAAGACAGCGCAAGCGATCCTCGACGCTCGTGCGCTATATCCCGATTCGTCGCTGGCAGACCTCTACGATCCGCTGACAATGCCGCCGGAACTGCGCAAGGCCCACGCGGCGA
>CAMAHK010000046.1 GCA_945834475.1 uncultured Verrucomicrobiota bacterium | reverse complement strand
GAAATATGCGGATCAAACGCAAGGGACACTTGCATTCAGTTCCGCAATCCACAAGATCTGCATAGAGGAGCGCTGCTCAAAAACTCCGCCCCGAACCGGCGGAGTTTTTGCTATAATTCGCCTTGTTGACGCGAGGCACGCAAGTAAATCGCCGAGACAAGACATAAACGCTGCAAAGCAATCGTCGAGGCGTTTAGAGGTTGGTATGGAGGTGTGGTAAGATGGCAGCATGGAAACTGAAAGATGATGCGGACACATGGGAATCTGTGTGTGAGCGCGCCTATTCCGGCGAACGTCAGTATCTGACGCGAGATGGAGTTCGTTACAGCATCGCGATTACACTGGCCGAAGAGCCGAAGCGTGAGCAGAATCCTTTCCTTGATTTCATGCGTTCATGCCCCGAGGATCTTTCGCAACTTGATTTGTCACGTTGTTCGGATGTCGGTGCAAATCGTGAATCAGCGTTCGCATGAAGTATTTGCTCGATACCTGTGTCTTGGTGGACTCCCGGATTGCGGCTATCGCTTTGGCCCGTAACATGACGGATTTGGCGTGCGTGTGTTCAATCCGTTCGAATCTGCAAATGGGTAGGGCGCGATCAATGATCGCGACGTTTGTTCTGCCCTCAAAAAACTCCGCCCCGAACCGGCGGAGTTTTTGCTATAATTCGCCTTGTTGACGCGAGACACGCTCGTGTATCGCCGAGACAAGACATAAACGCTGCAAAGCAATCGTCAAGGGAAACTTAGGAACTTTCTTAGCCGACGATACTGATGCAGAGCAACACGCAACACGCTTGCGTGCCTCTCTTCGTATTTCGGTTTAGGCATCCTAAGGCCTCCCTTGAGATCGGAGAGAGGCCGTTTCTTTTTGGTCGTGATTGCTGCGTGAAGGCAACTGACGACGACCTACTAGCCTGACGAAACTGATTGAGCAAACTTTGTCTAAAATCCGCGTAAGATTTTTAACAACTGCACGAATACATTGATGCAAGCCATGAAAGTGAATGTGAAACAACTGACCGTTTTGATGCTTGTGACGCTATTGGCGTTGCAAGGCTCTGCCGTGGGATTATCTTCTGGTTCGTCGGCCAATCGCCGCTTGAGTTCTCCCAATATGAGACGTAAGACTACGCACCGTACAACTAGTGATTCTTCCGTTGGACAATCGCCTAGGACAAAGAGAATTGTGTCGAGCAAAGATACTGCGGCGAAATCAATTGGGAAAGTGTCGCGTTTGTCGAAATCTCTCAACTCAAAAAAGGATGATGTGAAACAGACTAAAATTGTATCTCGAAAGGTCTTGAGCGCAGAAGAATTGGCTCCTAAGAATGAGAATAAAGTTGAGTTTGGTGAAGGGCATGTTGCGATATCGGAGGATGCTTTGTTGGGAAAAGAGTTTAAGATGTCCGACTTTGGCGCGGAGAATGTCTCGCTTGGCGATGATCAGAATTGCAATGATGAATCTTCTGAATCTGGGCGCATCTTATCGAAGTCGTGTTTCACGGTAAAAGGCGAATTTGTTCCAAAGCCGTTTAAGTCGATGGATGTGAGGATAACGCCCAAGACAAAACTCATTTACGCCATAAAGGCTAGATTTGAAAAACCCCAAGGTGTTTATCTGGATGACAAGGAATTTAAGTGCATATGGGATCAATGCGGACTTATGGTGAATGCCCAAATGGGGTTTCGACCAACGAGTGCCAATGTGGATGATGCGACTGCAAATTGTGCATGGAGATCTTCTGATGCCGTAGCAATTTTAGTGACGGCTCGGGAAATGAATTGCATTTTGATGACGATAGTTTCCACCAGGTTAAATGAACAGGCCTTCGATGAGTGTCCTGCAGGTGTTGCTGATAAGAAAGAGATGGCGGCCCGATATGCTGAGGCTGAGAGGAAGGAACAGAAACGTCTGAAGGCGGCTGAGCAGAAAATCGCTGCAGCGCGTACTTGGTATGAGCGGCAACTGGAGTCAAATACGCTTATAGAACAATTTTTTCAGGTGGAGGATGCTGTAGACGGCTCAGGTAAGGTCTATTGCCTGTGTCTGACGACGGATTACACAAATCCATATAATTTCCTTGGGAAGCCTACGCGAACAGTAACAATTACAGAAACCCGAGGAATGATAATCTGTGAGGGGATTGAGTCGTCCTATGCTAAGAGGATTCTGGGGGTTCGTAAGATGATCTATGATGCAGTAGGAAATTAATCCGATGACATCTCACTAAGCAATTGATCACATAAAGGAGTATAGTATGGATTTCCGTTGTCCGTTGTGCGAGAATGAGATTGAAACAGCTGTGGATGTCATCGACGGCCAGCATGTCATTTGTCCGTACTGTAGTGGCAAGTTTACGTACTTTCAGCAGCAAGCCACAAGGTCGTCAACGAGTCAAAGATCTTCTCGCATTGATTTCCCGGCAAAGAAACTTGGAAGGAATATTTTACTCAGGTATTGGGAAATGCTTAAGTCCTCGTTCCGCATTGAAGAACGCCTTTCCAGAGCGGACTATTGCATTATTGCGATACCAACAATCGTTATAGCTTATGTGCTGTCGCGCATGCTATTCTTGCCGCCGATTGCGCATGCAATAGTTGAAGGTGGCGCGGTATTCATCTTGCTCTCCTCCGCGATTCGTCGTCTCAACGATTCGGGCAAGAGCGCCTATTGGGTGCTGCTTTTTGTCGGGTTGGTCTCGTTGTTTAAATTGGATGCGATTTACAATCTGATGTTTCTTGCTCTGTGCGCTTTGAAGTCAGATAACGGTGCGAAGAGGGGACTAGCAGTTATTGCAGTGGTGTGGGCGAAAGTTGCGTTTGCGATTTTAGTTTTGGTTTATCCGCTTGCTTATGGCTACCACACTCACCGGGTGATTTCTAATGCGAAGACTATGGTTGCAAGGATCAGAAAGAATGCACCTTTCCGGAATATTGGGTGGTCTCTGATCCAAGGCGGCGATGGTGTGAGTTCGGTCTATATGTTCACGACAGATGCCCCGGCAAGAGCGAAGTACATTGCTGTTTATGTTATGGGAAGCTTGCAGAGTTTGGAGATGACGCAAATCGAAGATCCGTCAAAGCAAGATGCAGTCGAAGATTATATCCGAAACCACTTCGAGCTTGAAGGTACTTTGCATCGTCAACGGCAAGAAAGTCATTGAGCCCCACCTGATGGCGGGATTGTTCTAGATATATAATTCGAGGGTTTAGGTAATTGCGGGTGTCTGCCGAAACAGTATTTGTAATGGAGTGGCAGGCATATCTTGTGAAATACTATGGTTGGGACTGTGATTGCGAATGAACAGACATGAGGGTGCGTTATCCTTGTTGGGCGGTATCACGGCGGTCTCGGAATCTGACCATAGCGGAGATGCTGCTGCGCGGACATCGATTGATGATTTGTTGCAGAGGAGACGTCTTTTCTCCAGTGGGTGTGGGAGATTCCTTTCTGATGCGGCAGCCCCCTTCGCCAAGGCTACGGAGGCCAGGAGAGTGTCGCGTCCCCGTTGGTGTGGTGGGTGTTGGGTGCCGATGGATATGTCTCGGAGAAGTGACTGGTTTCGGGCGCTTGGATGAAAGGTTTGGGGCGTTGGAGTGAAAGGTTTCGGTCGGTCGCGCGAAAGGTTTCGCTCGGCTGAGTGAAAGCTTTCGGAAAAATTCCATAGGGCGGGCTTGCGCTTCGGATAGGGCACTCACTGGGTTCTCGTGAATCATGTTGTTGGCGGTCTTGTGGAACTTGGCTTGGTCCTGCCTCGCGTCGAGGCGACGCGGGAACTTGGGGACGCGACATGAAAGTGGCGCGGAGTGTCAGACACCTCGCCTATTTTTCTGGCGCCAGTTGGGAAACGGCAGGATTTTTGGTATAATTTCAAGGCATATGATCACTAAAATCCTTCTGACAGTTGCCTTTCTCGCCGTGATGGTGGGGATTGGGCTTTATTCGCGCAAACATTCGAAATCCGTCGACGGATTTGTCTTGGGCGGACGCAACGTCGGGCCGTGGCTCACGGCCTTTGCGTATGGGACGAGCTACTTCTCGGCCGTTGTGTTCGTCGGCTATGCGGGGCAGTTCGGTTGGAAATACGGCCTTTCCTCGACCTGGATCGGCGTCGGCAACGCCGTCATCGGCTCGATGCTCGCGTGGATGGTCCTCGCACGGCGGACGCGCCTCATGACCCAGCACATCGACTCGCGTACGATGCCGGACTTCTTCGGCACGCGCTTCGATTCGCAGGGCCTGCGCGTCATTGCCTCGATCATCGCGTTCATCTTCCTCATTCCGTACACGGCCGGCGTCTACATGGGTATCTCGAAGCTCTTCGAGCTCGGGTTCGGCTCGGCGGTGTCGTACGAGTTCTGGGCGACGACGATGGCGGTGCTGACCGCGGTCTACGTGATCCTCGGCGGCTACAAGGCGACGGCAATCAACGACTTCATCCAGGGTGTCATTATGCTCTTCGGCGTCTCGGCCGTCATTTTCGTCGTCCTCAACAACCAGGGCGGTTTTTCGGTGGCGGTGGACAAGCTCGCGGCGCTGGCGCCGAATGCGGACGACCTCACGCAGAAGGGTGCGGCGGTGTATGCGAACTTCCAGCCCGGCGACTTCGCGAGCTGGTTCGGTCCCGCGAAGATGTCGCTCCTCGGCGTCGTGATTCTCACCTCGCTCGGCACGTGGGGGCTCCCGCAGATGGTTGGCAAGTTCTACTCGATCACCGACGAGACCGCAATCCGGCGCGGCACGATCATCTCGACCCTTTTCGCGCTCGTCGTGGCGGGCGGTTGCTACTTCATCGGCGGTTTCGGACGCCTCTTCCTGCCGACGGCGTTCGACGTGGCGAAGGGTAAGTTCGCGTTCGACGCGATCGTGCCGCAGATGCTCGCGGGACTCCCCGAGGCGCTGATGGCGCTCGTCATGCTGCTCGTCCTCTCGGCCTCGATGTCGACGCTTGCCTCGCTCGTCCTCACCTCAAGCTCGACGATGACGCTCGACCTCATCTACCGCGACCGCAAGGACCACGAGGCGCGTCAGGTCGTCGTGATGCGCGTTCTGATCGTCTTCTTCATCGTGATCTCGCTCCTGATCGCCCTGAGGCCGCCGCAATTCATCGCGCAGCTGATGGGCATCTCGTGGGGGGCTCTCGCGGGTGCGTTCCTCGCGCCGTTCATGCTCGGCCTCTACTGGAAGGGCGTCACCAAGGCGTCCGTCTGGGCGTGCTTCGCCTGGGGCGTCGGCCTCACCGTCGCGAACATGCTCGCCGGGATGGTGGGCGGCAAGCCCTTCTTGAACCCGATTGACTGTGGCGCCGCGGCGATGCTCGGCGGTTTCATCGTCGTTCCGCTCGTTAGCCTCATCACGCCGAAACTCAAGAAAGACGCGGTCGAGTCGATCTTTTCATGCTATCAGTAAATTTCTCAAAATTCCCCCTTGCGCGCGAGGGGGAATTTATGATATACTATGCATCACTTTCACGGAACACGGGGTTGTGGCGCAATTGGTTAGCGCACTGGACTGTCGATCCGGGGGTTGCGGGTTCGAGCCCCGTCGACCCCGCCAGTACGAGAAGGTAAGACGAGCTTGCCTCGTGGTGTAACGGTAGCACCGCAGATTCTGATTCTGCTTGTTGGGGTTCGAATCCCTGCGAGGCAACCAATGCAAGAAACCCGCTTCCAAGCGGGCTTTTTTGTTTCAAGGGATTGGAAATTTTTTTTCGGACATGCTGGATTTCAAGGGTATCAGTGTTCATTACGGGCATCAGGACGTTCTGACGAACGTCACGTTTCGCGTCAACAAGGGTGACCGCATCGGCGTGGTCGGTCCGAACGGTTCGGGCAAGTCGACGCTTTTCAAGATCGTGCTCGGCGAGATGTCGACTGATTCGGGCGAACTCATCATCGAGAACAATCCGCGCATCGGTTGGACGCGTCAGAATCCCGAGCCGGATACGCCGGATGAGACCCTGCTCGAATATTCGCTGCGCGGCATTCCCGGTCTCTCCGAGATGGAAGCGGAGATGGCAGAGCTCGAGACCGATCTCACGGATCCCGTGAAGATGAAGCGCTACGGCGAGCTGCAGACGAAGTTCGAGCATCTCGGCGGCTACGACATCGAGACGCGCGTGAAGATCGCGCTTGGCGGCCTTGGATTTACGACAGAGGAGTTCACGAAACCGTTCAAGAGCTTTTCGGGCGGCTGGCGCATGCGTGCGGAACTTTCGCGCGTCCTCGCCTCGAAGCCCGACCTCCTGCTTCTCGACGAACCGTCGAACTATCTCGACCTGCCGGCCGTGGACTGGCTTCAGAAGTTCCTGAAGCAATACGACGGCACACTGATGCTCATCTCGCACGACCGCTTCCTCCTGCGGACGCTCACCGACATCATCGTCGAAGTCGACGCGGGCACGGCGACGCGCTATGAGGGCAACCTCGACTGGTATTTGAACGAGCGTGAGGTGCGCTATCAGCACCTGAAGGCGGCGAAGGAGAACCAGGACCACCATCGCGAACAGCTCCAGCGGTTCGTGGACCGCTTCCGCGCGCAGGCGACGAAGGCCGCACAGGCCCAGAGCCGCCAGAAGCTCATCGACAAGATCGACGAGGAGCGGATCGTCCTGCCAAAGCGCTACACGAATTCGGGACGGCTCCGCCTCGCGGAACCGCCGCCGAGCGGCATCGAGATGTTCCGCTGCGAAGGGCTGGGCTTTTCGTACGATCTCGTACCGCCGCCCGTCTCGGGCGCGGCGTCTCCAAGTGTCCATCCCAAGTTTGTCTTCCGCGGCCTCGAGTTCAATGTCTCGCGCGGGGACAAGGTGGCGCTGATCGGCTACAATGGCCTCGGCAAGACGACGCTGATGCGCATCATCGCGGGGGCGCGGCAACCGACCGAGGGCAAGGCGGTTCTGGGGCACAATGTCGTCCCGGGCTATCTTTCGCAGGAGTTCGCCGAGACGATTCCGCCGGACGTATCCGTCTACCGCATCGCGAAGAACGCATGGGACGCGAAGGGCGGCGGGCCCGAGAAGATCTTCCGCAACCAGCTCGGCGCATTCGGCTTCGACGAGAACGACGTCGAAAAGCCCTCGGGCGTTCTTTCGGGAGGCGAGAAGATTCGTCTCGCGTTCCTGCGACTCTTTCTGACGGCGCCGAACTTCCTCCTTCTCGATGAACCGACGACACACCTCGACCTTGACGGACGGCGTCTCCTGCAGGAGGCGCTCCAGAAATACAGTGGCACGATTCTCCTTGTTTCGCACGACATCGACTTCGTTCGCGCCGTCGCGACCTCGATCATCGAAATCACCCGCGAGGGCATCAACCAGTATCCGGGCGGCTACGACTACTACTGCGAGAAGAAGGCGGAGCGGGAGAAGGAAAGTTTGAAAGGTTCGACAGGTTCGAAGGGTTTGAAAGGCGAATCCTCCCAAACCTCTCAAACCTTTCAAACTTCTCAAACCCTTAGCTCGAAGGAGCTCCGCCAGCAGCGGGCGGCGGAGCGGGCGAAGATCGCGCCGAAGGTGAAGGAACTCAAGAAGCGCATCGAGACGGCCGAGCAGAAGATCGACGAGCTGCAGAAGGCGCTGGACGAGGCCTCGGCGGAGCTCTTTAATCCGACGCCGACGACGAATTTCGCGGAAGTGAACCGACTGGTGCGCACCCTCCAGTTCGAGATTGATCGTTATACAGCCGACTGGGAGGAGGCGACGACCGAGCTGGACGTCCTGGGGGCTGTCTGACGCGGTCTCAGGGCGTTTCCTTGCGCGAGCAAGCGGTGGCGTTGCATACGGCAGTCTGTTGTGATATAATGCTTAAATTGGTTGCTTATTGGCAAATAGTGGCAAGGAGGACGTATGGTCGGGTTTGGCGGAGTCTTAAGATTGGGGGGAGTCGTGATCTTGTTCCTCGCAGGGATCGCCCGTGCGGACGATCTTGCGGGGCTGCAGCGCGTTGCCGTGCCGTCGAATGACGTCGGCGGGGTCGTCTTGCCGTTTGTGCCGTTCGGCGACGGAACGCCGAGTTCCTTCCTTTCCGGACCTTTCGTGGGCAACGGTTTGTCGTCGCAATCCGACGTTCTTCGCCTTGTTCCTTGTGGCTTTGGACTGGAGACGAATGCTGTTTACAGAGACGGCGTCTGGGTGGATTCCGTCAGCGGCGAGCCCTCGGCGTTCTCGGCGTCCGTTGGCGACATCGTCGTGCTGGAGCCGGCCGGTGACGGTCCGTTCGACTTCTTTCTCTTCGGGCGCTGGCGGCAGGCGCTCTATCCCGTGACGGGCGGCTATCCGCGCTTTGTCTCGATGGCCGTCGACGACGATGGGCGTTTCGCCGAGCTGGGCGTCGCCTCGGGCGGACGGCTGACGGATTTCATGCTGGGCGAATCGGATGACCTCGCCTCGGGCCTTGTCCGCTGGCGGCATGCTGGGCGCGCGCGGACGGGCGAAGAGGTCTGGGCCTGGCGGGAGCCGCTCTGTGTGACGGGACCGTCCAACGTCCTCTTTGCGGTGACGGACGCCGGGCGCGACACGGACGGCGACGGCGTACCCGATGCGGTGGAGCGATATGTCTACCGAACGGACCCCCTGAAGGCCGATACCGATGGGGACGGCCTTTCCGACGGCGTCGAGATCGCCTGGGGGCTTGACCCGCTTTCCGGTTCGCTTGCCGAGCGTTGGCGTTTCCACGAGCCCTTCGAGGAGCCGGAGGTCGTCCTCGGCGAGCTTTCCGGCCAGCACGGGTGGCGTGTCGGCGAGTCCGCAGCGGCAATCGTGCAGACGCGGACGGCCTATGCTGGACGCGCGGCGCTCCGTCTTTCGTCGTCCGCCTGTTCTGACGACGAACACGCCGAGATCATGCTCGAGCGTTCCGTCACGAACGCCGACAGGGTCGTTTGGGTCGAGTTCCGCCAGCAGGTTGCCTCCGCCCGCATCCCGACGGATACGAACGGCGTCTGGACCGCCGCAGCCTTCTTCACGGAGTCGGGACACCCCGCCTTTTACGACGGCGGCGTCTTCCGAGAGAACGCCGAACTGTCCGTAATGACCGGGACCTGGGTTCGCGTGACGGTCCGTCTCGACTACCCGAACCGGACCTGGGATCTCTATGTCGACGGCATCCTCGCGGGAAAGGATCTCGGCATGCACCCGTCGGCGACGTCCTTCAGCGGCGTCGGCGTCGCCGGTGACGGCGAGACGACCTTCGACGAGATCTCGATCTCCGAGACGCGTCCTTACGGACTCTCCTCGGACGGCGACCTCCTTCCCGACGAATGGGAGTTCCGTCACTTCGGTTCGCTCGACCGCGACGGCTCCGGCGATGCCGACGACGACGGCCTTTCGGACCTTGAGGAATACCGTCACCGCACGAATCCGCTCCTGCCCGACACGGACGGCGACGGACTCAACGACGGGATCGAGGTGAAGTTCTTCGGCACGTCGCCGCGTGATGCCGACACGGACCGTGACGGCATTCCCGATCCGCAGGAAATCGCGGACGGCTCGAATCCGCTCTCGCCGGACGGGCGGGACGAGGAGGCCTTCGTCGAGTCCTTCGAGCTTCCCGAGGTCGCGCTCGGCGACCTCAACGGCCAGAACGGCTGGTGTGTCTCCGGTTCGGGCTCGGCGCTTGTGCAAGAGAGCATCGTGCGGACGGGTGCCGCCGCGCTCAAGGTCGCGGCGGAGGAGGCCTCGTCCGTGTTCCTTTCCCGCGCAACGTCGACGAATCGTTTCGAGACCGTCTGGGTGGACGTCTACATTCTCGCCCGACAGGCCGCGATGCCCGAGGGCGTTGAACTCGGCGCGTTCAACGGCTTTTTCTTCGACCGGGACGGCCATCCCGTCGCCTGCGCGGCCAACGGGGCTCAGACGAACCGGCGAATCCGTGTCTCGCTCGACGGCTGGGTGCGGGCGACGACGCGACTCGACTATGCCGCGCGGACATGGGAGCTTTACGTGGACGGCATCCTCGCCGCGCGTGACCTGCCGCTGGCCGGGTCCGCCGCGACGTTCGAGGGCCTCGGCTTCGAAGGCGAGGGCGATGCGACGCTCGACGACGTCGTCATCTCCCGCACGCGCCCGCAGGGCCTTTCCTCCGACGGCGATCCGCTCCCGGACGAGTGGGAGATCCGCCATTTCGGCTCGCTCGATCGCACGGGCTTTGGCGACGCCGATTCGGACGGCGTGCGCGATGTCGATGAGCTGAAGGCGGGGACGGACCCCAACGACGCCGATTCGGACCACGACGGTATCCCCGACCGCTGGGAGATCGCCTGCGGCACCGATCCGCTCGATCCGAACGACCACCACGCCGATCCCGACGGAGACGGGATGGACAACGAGACGGAGTACCGGCTCGGACTCGATCCGCTCCGTCCCGACGCCGATCCGCGCACCCCTCCGGTCGTTACGATTTCGCCCGATTTCCCCTGGTATGTCGTCGGACAGACGATCCGCCTTGTGGCCCGTGCGTCGGACGACGACGCGGCGATCCGCGAACTGACGCTCTATTGCGACGGAAGGGCGATCGCCCACGCCGAATCCCCGTCCGCTTCGGCGACGATACCCACCGACGAAGAGCGCGTCTATTTCTTCGAAGCCCTGGCGGTTGACGCGACCGGGGCCTCCGCCTCGACGAACCTGACGGTCGAGGTTCTTGCGGGCGATGCCGATCCCGATGGCGACGGGCTTACGAATCTCGAGGAGTGGCGCCTGAAGACCGATCCGCACCGCGCCGACACGGACGGCGACGGCATCCCCGACTCTGACGAGATCCGCATCGGCACCGATCCGCGCGTCGACGACGCCAAGAACGATCCCGATGGCGATGGACTCGCCAATTTTCAGGAGTGGCAGGCCGGGACGAATGTCCGTACGGGTGATACGGATGGGGATGGTCTCTCGGATGCGGTCGAGGTGAATATTCTCGGGGGCGACGGCGGTGTCTCGAACGCCTATGAACGCATTGAAGTCTGTACGCAGTCTGGCACAAACGGGCTGGAGTTGACGGGACATTGGCTTTACGACGGCGTCCGTAGCGAATGCGATTTTCGCGGCGGATTCACGCTGCCTTTCAGGGTTGCAGAATCCGGCTTTTATGAGATTGCCGCGATGGTGCGTTTCAAAACGGCTCGAATTGGCATGCGGAACTATGCGCCCCCTGAAGCGACACACTTCTTGCTTTATGTTGACGGACATTACGTGGACTCCGTCCGGCTGCCTGTCGTGCTTGAGTCCGATTGCCAGTTGCGCTTCTATACGCCCTGTCTGCCGACGGGCGAACATCGTGTGACGATCTTCTGGAACAACCTTGAAGAACGCTTGCGGATGAGCTTCGGGCCGCTGGTGCTTTCGCGGCTTGACTTCGAATCTACCGACACTGCGGTTGACCGAAACAACGGCGGAAGTCTGCGGGACTGCTCGCCCGAATCTTATGTCTCGCCGCTGTTTGTCGAGGGATCGTCAAGGTTCCCTTGGTTGGTACAAGTCAACGGTGCGGATGCCTCTTCTGGCGCCGGGCAGAAGTGGTTTGCCAATGTCGCTCTTACGACTGACAGTCTGACACCGGTTTCGGTTTCGTACGATGGCGGCACCACGGCGACAAACGCCGTGTCGGTGGCCTGGCGAAGCGTCAACCTCTTCACCGACGTGTGTCCGAGTCTGCGTGTGCGCGTCGGCGATTCCGTTCTGTTGGCCGGACTCCCGGCGGGCGTCGAGAAGGGACGTGTGACGGTCCTTTTGGATGGCGAGACGGTTGCGCATTACACCGGAGAACAGACCTCTCCGCTCACAATCAGGACGGCGGGAACGCACAGCGTCCAATCGGTCTGGACTTCAGATGACGGCGTGACGGTCGTCGAGTCTGAAGTCTGGGAAATTAAAAGTCTCGGCGGCGCGTTCCCCGTGAATCCCATCGCCTGCAAGGTCGCTGCCTTGCGGACGTTCCCCGTGCCGGATTTGTCGACCGATTGCGTACTGGAGGCCGACGGATTGACTGAAATCAGAAGGGTCGCGTCGCAGCTTTCTGCTGTGGCTTATGATACGCGAGGTGAGCGGATTGTCGTCGCACGTACCGAAGACAATGGACCGATTTTCGCGACGATCCGTCTCGCGGCGTTTTGGACTGTGGACTGTCCGGGCGGCCGCATGCTTGTTGAGGCGAAGCGGGAGGGGTATCAGGTCTGGCGCGGACGTTTGATCGTCCATGGAGTTCCGGATGATCTCGTCTTCCGCATCAAGGGCTTGGGGTCGGCCGTCGTCAATTCGAACATGAACTCGTCGAGGGACTTCGGTTGTTCTGACATTTCCCCTGAGGGCGTCCTCACATATTGGCTTTACAAGTCTGAGGGAATCGGCGCGGCGTGTCATACGACGCACATTTATCAGAACGGAGTCGGTTTGGGAGAAGCGTCCTACGGCCGTAACAATCTTCCGGAGGAGATTCAGTGATGGTGTCCAAGGTCAAGATCATCGGCGCGCTGGCATTCCTCTCATCAGCAATTGCCTTGCTTGCCGCGAACAACCCGCAGGGGGACGAGTCGTGTTGCGACGAGCATACGACTGTGACGGAGCGTGTTGAATGTTCTCAGTCAGGGGTGTCCGTCGATTCGGCGATCGACTGCACGTCCGTCCGGTTCGAGCTGAAGGGAACCTTCGAGCGCAAGTCCATCGAGACGACGGAATACACCTACACCCGCAAGGAGGGGTACGACGATTGCGAATGCCCGGAGGACGATACGCAGGTGCGGACGAACTCGCTGCCGGTCGCCGTCTCCTGGGCGATGACGCTTGGCGACGAGACCCGGTCAGGAACGGGGCGGGTCGCCTCGGAAAGCCTGCCCGCAGACGTCTGCGAGGCGTCCGTGAGCTTCAGCGTGGACGGTTGCTCGGACTCCTACGCGGCCAGGGCGAATCTCTCTTGCTCCGCCGACGTCTCGTTGCCCTCGGCGATCTGCGCGGGCGGGCACGAGCACTTTGCGGCCTACACGTATCAGGGGTGCGACGAGGTCAATGTCGTGCAGGTCGCCTCCGACGATCCCGACGCCCCGACGCTGTCCGTTCGGAAGGATTCGTCCGACAGCCGCTTAGTCCTGACGGGAACGGGGTCGGGAACGGCCTCGGTCATGATCACGAACCGCTGCTACGGCTCGTCCGCATCCGTTGACGTCGTCGATGTCGTCGGCTTCGGCTTCGGCGGCGCCTGCGGCTGCAAGACTGACAGCCTCTCCTGCGAATCGATGGGCGAAAGCGCGGTCACCGTGACGGCGAAGACGAACCCCGAGAACTACGCGACGAAGGTGTCGGACGGTTCCGGCGACGGGGCGTCGCGCTCCCTGGGTTTCTCCGAATCCCCGCAGACCGTGCGCGGCTGGTACGACTGCGACGGGGACGGCACCTGCGATTCCTTCGAGCCACAGAAAACCGCGACCGTGAGCTTCGTCAGGCTGGGCACGCTCGACATCCAGTGCGAGGATGCCTGCGGGCAGAAAGGCCCGTCGTCCGAATGCGGCTTCGCGCCCGGAACGGACGTCTCCGTCGAGAACACGGACGGTCTCGGCCCTCGTGAGCTGGAGGTCCTGGGCTTCACGCCCGAGAAGCCGGACGATTCGGGAGAGTCTCCCGGTTTTACGCTTTCCGGCGGAAACGGAAGCTGGAAGATGGCGATTCCGAGTGACTGTCCGGACGGGACGGTTTCGCTACGGCTCTACAATCCGGAGCACGGATGCTGTGCGCTGACGGCGGACGTTGCCGTCGCATCCTGCTGCTGCTCCTCCTGTGACTCGCAGGGCAATGGAGAACCGGAAGTGGACAGCATTTCCTATTCCCTCGGGCTCGGGCGCGATGCGTCGGGACGGAAGATTCCGCCGGTCCGCTTTACGCTTCAGCGAACCGACGAGCTGCCCGCGATTCGGTCTCGGATCATGTCCGAGGGCCGGCTTGTCGTCTCCAATACCGAGAACACGGTTCGGGCCCTGTTCGTTCGCACGGGCGAGGACATCCCGTTTGCGGAGCATCGCTTCGAGTCGGGTCCTGACGCGTTCACCGCGACCGAATGGCGCGAGGGATCCGCCCGCAAGGTCTCGCGGTGGACGGTGTCGGGCGGCGTCTGGACGCTGACAGTATCCGAGCCGGACGGACTCGGCGGATGGCGCGTCCTCCGAGAGGAAAGCGTCGTGAAGACGACGACCGGCGACGTCCGTCTCGAACGTCGGACTCAAGGCGGTGTCGTCCGTGAGACCGAATACCGCCGTATTTCCGGCTACGGCTGGTTCGCCGTCCGTACCACGGTCGGGGAAGGTGCCGCCGCACAGACGACGTGGACCGCGCCCGTCGGCAGCGGAGCCCATTCCGGCCTCGTCGCCTCCGAGATCCGTCCCGACGGCGGCTGGATATGGAACGAGTACGACGCCGACGGCCGCCCCGTCCGCGAGACGACGCCGTTCCGCGATGCCGCGCCGATCGTGGACGCAAACCATCGCATCGTCGGATTCTCCGGACGCGCCCGCCGTACGACGTATTCCTACGCGCCCGTCGATTCGTCGGACGACGGCTCGCTTGACCGCCGCGATCCGCGCGTGACGGCGGAACTCGTCGGCAACGACACCGAGGGATGGACCGTCGTCTCCCGTACTTACCGCTCGGTCTTCCTGGCCGAGAACGCTTCGATTCGCCGCGTCATCGTCGAGCGGGCCGCGTCCCCCGACGCCCGCTTCGGCAATCCCGCGAACCTCCGCACCGTCACCGACTACCACTGGCGGAACGACAACGCCGGGCGCGTCCGCTCGCGCCTTTCCGAGTCGGGACTGCTGACATCGTACGCCTACGCGCTGACGGCGACGGACTTCACGACAATGGCGATTGAGACGCCCGCCGACCGCCCGGAGGGCCTTCCGTTCAAGACGACTTACACGCGCACGATTACGAACCTGAAGGGCGACACGCTCCGCGAGGAGAAGTGGCTCGTCACGGGCGCGGAACCGGCGATCCTTTTCTGGACGGAACATGCGCGCGACGCGGCCGGACACCGCCTGGGAAGCGTCTCCTCGAACGGCGAGACCGTTGACGAGACCTGGACCTGCTGCGGCCCCGACACGACGACGGACGCGGACGGCCTTCTGACCGAACGCGCCTACGACGGCCTCTCCCGTGAAGTCGTCTCGACGCGAGGCGGCGTCACGATACTGACAGTTTATGACGCAGCGGGCCGCGTTACCGAGGTGACACGCATCGGCGCGAGGGAAGGGCTCCCGACCCTTATCGCGACTACGACGCGCGGATACGACTCGGCGGGACGTCTCGCCTGGTCGGTCGCCGAGGACGGCATCCGCACGGAATACGCCTACGGCCTCACGCCCGAGGGTGGCGAGATCCGTACGACCGTCCGCGCGCCCGGAACCCCTTGCGCGGTGACGAATTCCGTCGCCTGCTATCGAGACGGAACGATGAAGGAAACGACGCTCAACGGACAGCTCAAGGTGACGGAAGTCCCCGAGCCATTCGCGACGACGCGCTACGAAGGCACGAACGGCGTCGCCTCCGTCCGCTGGATCCGTACCGAGACGGACTTCCTCGGACGGACCGTCGCCGAGTCGCGCCCCGGCTACAATGCAACGCTCGTCACCTCCAACCGCTATGACACGGCGGGACGCCTCGTGGCGACCGATTCGTATGCGCAGTCCGTTGAGTCCATAGAACCCCAGCCACTATCCTCAACCCTGTTCGCCTACGCCGACGACGGCACGCGCATCCTCACGGTGAACGACCTCAACTTCAACGGCATTGCCGACTGGAGCGAGACCGACCGTATCGTCTCGAACGACACGCGCTACGTCTCGCTCGACGGCAACTGGTGGCGCGAGACCTCGACCTGGCAGACCCGTCAGGATGGCTCGCCCGAACTCACCCTCGTGGGCCGCACCCGCACCCGCCTCACCGAAGTACCCGGCGTGACCTCACGCCGTGGCACTGACACGCAAACCCTCGCCGCCGAAACCCACACCCTCGACGCCCGAGGCAACGCCACCGTCGCCCGCGCCCGCCGCAACCGCGCTGCCCGAACGACGACGCAGTCGATCTCCTACCCGGACTCGACAATCGCCGCAACGCGCGTCACGACCGACGGCCTCCTCGTCTCGTCGCAGTCCAAGACGGGCGTGACGACGACTTACGCCTACGACGCCCTCGGTCGCCCGACCGCCCAGACTGACGGACGCGGCAACACGCGGCGGACGGTCTATGACGCGCAAGGCCGCGTCGCGAAGACGGTCGACGCTCTCGGCCACGAGACAACCTACACTTATGACGCGGTTGGCCGTCAGATCGCAGTCACCGACCCGCTCGGCCATACCGTCACAACGACCTACGATGCCGAAGGACGTGTCCTCGCCCAGCGCGGTGCGACATACCCCGTCGACTACACGTACGACGAGTACGGCAACAAGGCGTCGATGACGACCTACCGCGACCTCGCCTCCGGCGTCGGTGACACGACGCGCTGGCTCTATGACGAACCCTCGGGCTGCATGACGAACAAGGTCTACGCCGACGGGAAGGGCCCGACCTACGCCTACACGCCCGACGGCAAGCTCGCCCGCCGCACCTGGGCGCGCGGTATCGTCACTGACTATACTTACGACACAGCCGGTCAGCTCGTCACGACGACCTACTCGGATACGACCCCGACCATCACGATGTCGTATGACCGCGTCGGCAACATGACCGAAGCGACAACCGCCAATGTCGTCACGAACCTCTACGCCTACGACATCTACGGCAACTGCACCAACGAGTGGCAGAACGACTTCAACCTGACGCGCTACTACGACACCTTCGGCCGCAACACCGGCTACGCCATCAACGGCACCCGTCAAACGGTCATTGGCTATGACACCTTTGGCCGAATCTCGACAATGCAGGTCCCCGCCGCAGAAGAAAGGATGAACCTCCATTCTACAACTACAACTCCCAACTACAACTCCTTCCACTGGAACTATCTCCCGGGAAGCGACCTCAAGGCCTCTCTCCAATACCCCAACGGCCTCACCGCCTCCTGGCAATACGACGCGAACAACCAGCTCCTTCAGGTCTGCAACGCGACGCCTACAAACATCATCTCCCAGTTCGACTACACCTACGACGCGGCAGGCCGTCGCGTTGCAATGACGAAGTCTGGCTTGGCGATGTCGCAGGCCGATACGATCGATTATGCGTACAATAGCCGATGTGAGCTGACGAACGCACTTGCCCGTGCGGATGTCGATTACAATTACGCCTATGTCTACGATGATATCGGCAACCGCATCTCTTCGACAGAGCGTGGCACGAATACCGTCTATGCGGCAAACGAGCTCAACCAGTACACGGCGGTAGATGATTTCACGCCGGAGTTTGATGATGACGGCAATCAGACGCTCGTCGAGACCAAGACCGGTGTTTGGCAGGTTTCGTACAATGGCGAGAATCGTCCTGTTCGTTGGGTTCGCGATTCGGATGACAATGTGCTTACAATGAGTTATGATCATATGGGGCGTCGCCGAGAGGTGGATGTGCACCATTTCTTCTATAGTGGGTATTTGCAAATATCCGATAATAACTATAATGATTATATATGGGATCCGGCTGTACCTATTGCGACCAAACCTCTTATATGGAATCGCGAACATCACAATTCTTATTACGCACATGATGGTAATAAAAATG
This sequence comes from uncultured Verrucomicrobiota bacterium, assembly GCA_945834475.1. Classification (GTDB taxonomy): domain Bacteria; phylum Verrucomicrobiota; class Kiritimatiellia; order RFP12; family UBA1067; genus UBA1067. Next base: position 2,811 of record CAMAHK010000046.1, on the reverse strand, counting down.
TTATTAATGTAGTCACAGAAAGTAGTAATATTGTGGCGAATTATGAATACGCACCTTTTGGAATGATAGTTGCATTGTGTGGTGATTCTGCTGTGAGAAATCCGTGGCGCTTTTCTAGCGAATACATTGATGAAGGTACAGCAATTGTGTATTACAACTATCGAAATTTTGATTTTGTATATGGGCGATGGTTGTGTATGGATCCTGTTGGGGAAAAAGGTGGTATTGGTTTGTATGGATTTTGTGGAAATAATCCAATGACAACTATAGATGTCAGGGGCGAGAACCCTGCATTAATTCTCTTTTTCTTGGGAGTGTTTGCATACCCACAGATTGCAAATGCCCCAAGTAATATAATTGATGCTGAGAATTCATCGTCATCTGCTGGTGCACTTGCGGCAATTGTCGATTATACTGCAGGAAATCTTTTGACAGTCGGAGTGCACTGCTGTGGACAGCTGATTGGTTTTCTTAAATTTCGCTATTGGGAGAATGTAGCAATTAAGACTGTAGGTAGCAGAATTTCCAGAACTTCGTCACGTGCTAGTGCGATTGGTGCTGCATTCGATCCTGTGCGTGGAAAGGTTGCTGTTGAGATTTCGGGAAGATTTATTGGTAAGCCAACTTCGGTAATGGAGGAAATCGCAGGAGAATTAGGCGGATTGGGCAATTCTACCTGTTGTCGTCACCCTATTGGTGCCTGTGTTGAGTTTAAGGGTGCAGATGTATTGTTAAAACAGAATTCGTTGATAGAAAATATCCGGTTTACACCCGTTATACGACCACGAAATAATGAGATATTGGCGCCTTGTCACTATTGTGTAAAGATGTTAGAGAAATTTCATACAGGGCCTGTGGATGAGTGGCAGAATTTTCGTTGGTACTGGTTGCCATCATGGTGGCTTGGTGATATAATGGGAGGGGGGCTATGATTCATAAGTATGAATGGGATCCTGGTCTTGAGCATGATTGGCTTGGTGTTGATAACGAGGGGCGTGTTGGATATTTTATGTCTGCTTACTATACTATGTTACCAACACATATTTCTATACCATGGCCCTATTTGCATAAACTGGCCAGCACCTGGCTCGCTTATTGTTCTAAGTGTTCTTGCTTGGAGATGGATGATATCGTTCATAAGATGTCTTGGAGGAAATTTGTTGAAATGATTGCGCATACAGGTCTCTATGTGTGGGATGCGACAATGGATATACCGGATGGATGTTTCCGTCTTCTATGCAGCCCCCAAAAGCCGCTTCGCGTGGATGAGATACATCCGTTCTTTGCCTTAATTGCCAAGAGTTTTGTATCGGAGGCAGAAACATTTCATAACGTGGAGTTGATAGGAAAGCATTTTAGTGATGGAAAATCCGCTTTTGGTACGGGGTACACATGTGTAAATAGGCTGCCGAGTGATTTCCTTTCTCATGTGGATGAGAAATTAAAGCGTTTACAAGATGGAAATGCAAGCAACGAACATATTGTCTTGCCTGACATGTGTTGTTTGTCAGGTGCACCGTGTTTTGTTGGTCCAACCTTTTCGTGTTGGGATGAGGTGAAGTTTTGTTACTCAGAATTGATAATAACGATAGCATCGCGGTTGGGATCGAGTAGAATTGAGACAAAGGATTTTTACGGAAGAGTCAATGTGGTTGATACAAATGATTTTAGGGAATACGCTTTGAAACAGTCGTTACCATTCCTTGCTGTGTCGTTACCATGTGGCAAGACTCAGGGAATAGGGATTTGTTTGAATGTAGATGATGCTCGTGGAAGTTTAATATTAGACTGTGATTTAGGCTTGGAAGGTCTAACAAAAGAACGTGGTAATATCCATCTGGAAGATTGGGATTTTAATATTTGTGTAAATAGAAATAATAGCAACAAGCGTACTTTTAAATCTGTTGCGAAACGGTTAATAGTGTTTTCTGAAAGAGTGCTGAAGCGTGTATAGTAATAATTTTTGAGACAGGCGATGTGAGTGAAAAGGTCTCCGTATGGATAAAATAGGTGTTGTGATTACATTTTGTTGCGTGGTCGGCAGCTCAATCGCATCTCCGGCGCTGTCGTTACCGTCTTCGTCCGTTGACTTCGGCGATGTCGTCGCGGGATCGACCGTCGTCACGAACCTTGCCGTCGCCAATGCGGGCGATGCGCCGCTTCATGTCTCGCGCGTTCGTGCGTGCTGCGGTGCCACGGCGTCACTGTCTTCTGCGACGATCCCGCCCGGCGGCGAGGCGTCGCTGACGCTGTCCGTCCGCCCGCTGGCTCCGAACGGCGCGTTCAAGAAGAATGTCTTCGTCCATTCCGACGATCCCGAGCGTCCCGTTTTTCAGCTGACGCTGACGGGTGCGGCCGTGGCCGGTGCGCCCGTTCCCGAGGCGCCGGGACCGCAACCGTCCGTTCCCGTCGTCTCCGCGAGCCGTGACCTCTCGGCCTTGACCCTGACCACGATTCTTCTCGCCGGATTGGTCGACGGCTTCAACCCGTGCGCGTTTTCGATCGTCATCATTCTCGCTGGCATCCTTGCCGTCGGCGGACGTCGCCGCCGGGCGCGGTTTTGGGGCGGTTGCGCGTTCTGTATCGGCTCGTTCCTCACCTACCTCGCGATGGGGCTCGGTCTCATGAAGGCCGTTTCGTTCATGGCGCAGCTTCGCGTCCTTCACGATCTGGTGATGGGAGTCCTCTCACTTTCGCTCTTCGTCTTGTCCGTCCTGAGTGTCTGCGACGCCTTTCGCTACCGCCGCGAGAAGGTGCCTGCCGCGATCACGCTTCAGCTGCCGGACCGCGTCAAGCGTGCGATCCGCGCGG
>CAMAHK010000045.1 GCA_945834475.1 uncultured Verrucomicrobiota bacterium | reverse complement strand
TCCGGAACGGTTAAAGCCCCGACACCGGCTGCGCGTCGACTTCCTGTTGTACAGGAGGCTGCGCAAGCGATCCACTACTGTCGGCACTGGCAACGAAAAGGCCCGGGCGAACCCGAGCCTTTGCGTTTTACTTGTTTTTATGACGCTGCGCCTTCATGCGCTTGTCATATTTATGCTTGGACATTTTTTTCCGGCGTTTCTTCTTGATCGAACCCATTGTTTTACTCCTTCTTGTTTTAGACCTTGCTTGCCCGCCACCCGGCGGAGGCGGGTCAGAAAATGATCTTGTTGAGCGGCAACTCAATGATGCCCGTCGCGCCCGCGGCCTTGAGCTGCGGAATGATGTCGCGCACCTTCTTCTCTTCGACGACGGACTCGACGGCGTACCAGTCGGCGTCGTGAAGTTTGTTCACCGTCGGCGAGTTGATCGCCGGCATCGCCTTGACAACCTTGTCGAGCGTCTTCGCCGGCGCGTTGCACTTCAGGAGCACGCGGCGCTGGGCGTCGAGCGCGCCCGTGAGCAACATCTTGAGCTGTTCGAGCTTTGTGCGCTTGGTGTTGTTCTTCCACGCATTCTTGTCCGCAATGAAGCGCGTCGTGGACGTCAGAATCGTGTCGACAATGCGTAGGTTATTCGCGCGCAGCGAGCTGCCCGTTTCCGTCAGGTCGACGATCGCGTCGACAAGTTCCGGCGCCTTCACTTCCGTCGCGCCCCACGAGAACTCGACGTTCGCCTTGACCTTGTTCTTCTTGAGGTAGTTCTTGACGATGCCGATCGCCTCGGTCGCAATCGTCTTGCCCTCGAGATCCTTCACGGTCTTGATCTTCGAGTCGTTCGGCACGGCGACAATCCAACGGACGGGGTTCGTCGTCGCCTTCGAATAGTTAAGCTCGCAGATCTCATGGACCTTGCCGACGTTGCCGTTCTCGTAGATCCAGTCGAACCCGCAGATGCCCGCGTCGATCTTTCCGAGCTCGACATAGCGGCTCATCTCCTGCGGACGCAGAAGACGGCACTTGATCTCCTCATCATCAATGGTCGGATAGTAGCTACGACTCGAGCACGAAACATTGAAGCCCGCACGCTTGAAAAGCGCGAAGGTCGACTCCTGTAAACTGCCCTTCGGCAAACCTAGAACAATAGCCATTTCTTTCTGTTCTTTCTTTGTTAAAGTGGAATTATACCATATCGTTCGGTCGATTGTCCATCGTCCTTCACCGATTGTGTCGATGTCCAAACGGAAGACGGTGGGCGTGGCCGCGGAGAACGGGGACGCTCCACTTGTACTTGATCGCCAGCGCGCGCAGGAGGAAGATCAGCAGCACACAACAAAGCGAACAGATGCGGCTATCGACCTCAAAGTAGTAAAGGACGACGTACAGCACCGCCCCGGCCACACAGGCCATCGCGTAAAGCTCTTTGCGGAAAATCAGCGGAACGTCATTAATGAGCGTGTCGCGCAGGACGCCGCCGAAAACGGCGGTGATGACGCCCATCATGATCGCCGCCCACCACGAATAACTCAGGAGCAGCGCCTTCTCGAGTCCGAAGACCGTGAAGAGCGAAATCGCGATCGTGTCGAAGATGAACCACGTGATCTTTTCGGAGATGAATCGCCGCCCGAAGAGCGCCACCGCCACGCAGGCAAGGAACGTCGTCACGATGTAACTCGGCTCCTTCATCCAGAACGGCGAGATGTCGAGGCAGAAGTCGCGTAGCGTACCGCCACCGAGAGCCGTTGCGAAGCCGACCACGAACGCGCCGAACCAGTCGAAGCGCTTCACGGAAGCGAGTCGCACACCCGAGATTGCGCCCGCAAACGTGCCGACGTGAGCGAGAAAAAGGCTAAACGGATCCTCGCCGAAGAAACTTTCAAGCTGGGCGTAGAGGTCGGTCATGACTCTTTTCTCACGCGACAGGAATGTCGCGTCTCCTCTTGTCACCAGAAGAACCCCTCGTGAAAAAAGAAGCGATCAGCAGGAAGGCCGCGGCGAAGGTGATGCAGACGTCGGCGACGTTGAAGCACGGAAAGTGGTAGGCCTCGGCCCAGTGGAGGTCGACGAAGTCGATGACATGGCCGTAGACGACGCGGTCGAAGAGATTACCCAAGATTCCAGCGTAGAGGAGCGGCTCGGCAAAAGCGGAGAAGCGGAGCATTCGATTCTTGTTAAGAGACGTGGACGTCGCTTCCCCTTTGTCCTCTGTCCTTAGTCCGCCGTCCAATCCGAAGATCGACTTTCTCTTCCAAATGATGAAGCCGAGGGCGACGAGGCCGAACACAGCGAGAGGCCAGACGTGCCCCTGGAACATGCCCCAGGCGCAACCGCGGTTCTCGACATAGGCGAGATTGAAGAATCCGTCAATGACGGAAACCGCCGCAGACCCCTTCAAGTAGGTTGCGGCGAGTTTCTTGGTGACGAGGTCGAGACAAAGAAGGTTCATCGCGACCAGGCCGACGATCAGGAATCGCTTCACTTGGCGGACTGCTCCATCTCGTTCTGGCATTCCATGCACGTCAGCACGAACGGCTGGTTCATAAGACGCGGCTTGCGAATGAGCTGCCCGCAGACCGTGCAGACCCCGTACGTGCCGTCGTCGATGCGATGCAGCGCCTCGTCGATCTGCTGGATCGTGCGGTTGATGTTGCCCATCTGGCCGAGCGCCTGCAGACGCAGGGTCTGCGCCGTGCCGTCGCCGCCGTCCACCTCGTGGTCTTCGGACTCGTTGAAGCCCGTCGCCTTCATCGCGTCAACGCCATTGAGGGCCTTCGTGCGCGCGTCAAGGAGACGCTTCTTGAATTCCTTGAGGTCGTTTGCCGGAAACTTCTCGGTGTGCTGTCCCTGCGTGCGCGTCGTCGGACGGCGCGTGAGGCGAATCTTCTCCTCCTCGACAGCCGCCTTCTCGGCAGCCGCCTGCTGAGCCTTGATCTGGCGGACAATGTCCATGCCGAACGCCACGGCCTTGGCCGTGTCGATCGGGGTGAATTCCTCTTCGGGCTTGATCGAACCGTTGACCTTCTTGATGATCCGCGGAGCGACGCGATTCGGGATTTCTTTCTTGCGACCCATAGGCCCTCCTTCCTCTGTTAGATATTGATGCCGGTGGGGAGCTTCATCCACTCGCGGATCTCGGCCGGAAGCGGACGGATCTCCTTGAGCGTCGCGAACTGGAGCTTGCCATCCTCGTCGGGGAGCTCGAAGCCGTCCCCGGCCTTCTTGCCGAGGAGGTTCTGAGCCACACGCGTCTTGGACGACAGGATGCCGAGTTCAAGATCGTTGTCCCACTCGCCGAGGATGTGCCAGATCTTCTCGCCGGCCGGCGTCGCGCAGACAACCGTCACGCCCGGCATGACCTCGTCGGTCGTCGCGTCCGCGAAGTCCGCAGGCTTGACGGCCTCGAGTTCGGCCTGCATCACGGTCTGCTTCTGCATGAGCGCACGCTGCTCGTCCTTCGCGTACTGGTATTCCGCATTTTCCGAGAGGTCGCCGTAGCTCTTCGCGAACTCGATGCGCTTGACGTTCGCGGGCATGTCCTCGTTGATAAGCTTGAGATATTCCTGCTTCTTAAGGCCGAAGCTGCGGTACGACGTGAGACGCGCGTACTCTTTCTTCTTCTCGACCTTGACGACGTGAGCCTCGAGGGCCGGCATGATCTTCGTCATGCGGATGACCGTCGTGTGGTGCGTCGACGGATCCCACGCGATCGAGGCCTGGAAGCGCTCGAAGAAGAGGACCGCGTCCGCCTCGGGCAGCCAGCCGAACATCTTCGTGAGCCAGTTCTTGTCACCGAAGAGACGGCGCACGAGATTCTGCATCTTCAGCGTCTCGCCGCTCTGACGGCCCTCGCCGAGCGCAATCGCGTGCGTGAGGATCGTGATGAGCGCCGGGAGCTCCGACCAGTCCTTGAACTGCTCGAACTTGCCGACCAACAGCGTCGTCAGCGTCGCCGGGGCCTTCGGGGCCTTCATGTAGTCGCCGACCGCCTTGCGGCACGCCGCCTCGCCCGCAAACTGGGTGACGACTTCTGTCACCGCCGTGAAGCAGAGGTCGGGAATCGCCGCGTAAAGCTTCGCCTTCGCCTCGTCGTCGACCGCGAGGAACGTGATCATCGCGCCGACCTCGCGCGCCGGCAGCATCGCCGCCGCCTTGATGTAGCGCTTGCGCTCCCAGAGATAGTCGCGCATCTCGGACGCCGCCGGCGTCGCAAAGCCCATCGACGCGACCTGACAAGCGAGACGGGCGTAGAGCGCATCGTCGACCTTGCGCGCCGCCGTCACCGCGAAGGAAAGGCGCTCTTCGAGCTTCGCCTTCGTCGCGTCGTCGGCGACCTTGAACTTGCCCTCGGCGACGAATTCGCGCACGGCCGCGAGAATCGTCTTCGGATCGGTCTCGTGACAGAACGTCGTCAGCCACGAGTCGCCGTAGTCCTCGGCCGCGGCCTTGATCACGATCGGCTCGGTCTTCTTCGTCGGGATGACGACGCAGGCGTCCTTCTTCAGCTCAACGCGCGCCGCGTCCCAATACTTCTTCCAGTTGACGGACTTGACGAAGCCGTTCGCGACGCAATAGTCCTCGAGCTTGATCATCGTCATCGACGAGCCGTTCGAGCGGATGACCGCCTTAAGGAAATCGCCCGGCTTCTCCTTGAGAAGCTTCTCGAAGCCCGCGGCGTCGACCTCGCGCATGACGAGGATGTGGTCGACCGGCGCGACCGAAAGCATGTCACACGCCGCGGCGTAGGTGAACTGATGGCCCTTGCGCGTACGGAAGTCGACCGTGATGCGTTTGTAGAAGGCGTCGATCTTCTTGACCTTGCCGAGACCCCACGTCGCGTTCAGGACCTTCGTCCCCGCCTCGCCCGGGATGTTCGCCGCGAAGCCCATGAGCTTCTCGAGACGGACGAGCGACTTGTCGAGCGGCAGCGCACCGAACTCGGCGCCGTCGAGGAAAGAAAGAAGAAGACGATCAGACGTCGTCTTCTTCAAGGCGTCCTTGACGCCGACCGGGCTCAACTGCTTCGCGATCTCCGCAACATTTTTCTTCACCACGTCGAACGCACCCACGAAATCCTGCTTCTCCGCGCAGGCATTCAACTGACTCACCAAGGCTTCCGTATCGGCCATCTGAAACTCCTTTCAAATTCAAGTTGAGATATTATATCACACTTCCCCGACAACGGACAAGACTGTCGCGTTCCTCAAAATTCCACGATTGTGCCTGACACAATCGTGGAAGACGCAACGCCCCCAATACGGACAAGGCGACTGCTCTTAGCTGACGGCAGATGCAAGCGCGCGCAGGTACTGTCCGTAAGTCGACTTGCCGTAGCCCTCGGCGAGCTTCTCGAGCTGCGCGTTGTCGATCCAGCCGTAGGTCCAGGCGATCTCCTCGATGCAGCTCATCTGCAGGCCCTGGCGGTCGATGATCGCCCTGACGAAGTTCGTCGCGTCCGCCAGCGACTGGTGCGTGCCCGTGTCGAGCCACGCGTAGCCGCGGCCCATCTGCACGACCTTCAGCTCGCCGCGCCGCAGGTACTCCTTGTTGACGTCCGTGATCTCGTACTCGCCGCGGGCGGACGGCTCCAGGTCCGCCGCGATCTGCACGACCGAGTTCGGATAGAAGTAAAGCCCGACAACCGCGTAGTTCGACTTCGGCTGCGCCGGCTTCTCTTCAAGCGAAATCGCGTGGCCCTCCTTGTCGAACTCGACGACGCCATAGCGTTCGGGATCGGAGACGCGGTAGCCGAACACGGTCGGCGAACCCTCTGCGCTCACCTCGCGCAGCATCCGCGGCAGCGCGTCGCCGTAGAAGATGTTGTCGCCGAGCACCAGGCAGACGTCGTCGTCGCCGATGAACTCGCGTCCGAGCACGAAGGCCTGGGCGAGGCCGTTCGGGACCTCCTGCACCTTGTAGGAGAACTTCATCCCGAGGTCGGAGCCGTCCCCGAGGAGCCGCTCGAACATCGGCAGGTCCGTCGGCGTCGAGATGATCAGCACCTCGCGGATGCCCGCGAGCATCAGTGTCGACAGCGGATAGAAGATCATCGGCTTGTCGTAGACGGGCAACAGCTGCTTCGAGACGACGCGCGTGAGCGGATGAAGGCGCGTGCCCGCGCCGCCGGCCAGGATAATGCCTTTTCTCATGTCACTCCTCTCCGCAGTACTGTCCTGCAATCGGGATGGTCTTGGTTCTCTCGTGATAGACGAAAAAGAGGAACGGACGATTGAAGACGAGTTTCTTCACGTCCGGCGTCAGCGGAACGACCGCATCGGCATCCTTGTGTGCGAGCGGCGTTTCTCCCACCCCCTGCTCCGCCAGCGAGAACTTCGCGACCTGCACGAATTCACGCGCCGCCAGGTCGCCGGCAACGTGGCGCAGTCCCCGGCTCGGAATGCGAAAGTACGTGAGGGCCGCCGTGAAATCAAGACGCGAACAAAGCGACAGCCGGGGCAAAACAATCGCGCAGGGTCCGTGCGCGACATGAAGATCTGCATCGGACATCATAACCGACAGCAGATGGTCAATCTCAACCGAGGAGATGTCCGCCCGTGCCTCGGCAAGGCCGAAACCTTCCTTGGGCAACAGGGCGTAAAACCACGCCTCGTCCTTCAACGGCAAACGCAGGAGCGTATACTCCTTCGTCTCCCACGTGTCGGCCCGACGCACGTCGGACATGCAGACGACGGACTGCGGTTCCGCGTCGGGTGCGGGACGGAACTTGAGCTTCCGCGTATTCTCGGTCGGGAATGGATCCCGCCATGCCACGGTCACCGAGACGAGGTCGTAGTAGGCGAATTTCTCGGTCCGCGCGAGGTCGACTGGCAGACGGAAATCCTCCATCGCGCCCTCCATCGTCGCCCGAAACCAACTCTCGGCACCGACCGTCGGAAAAGCCCTGACCGCCTCGACGCCATACATCCGCTGAAGATTCTGCCGAAACGCCGGAAGCGCCTGCTTTAGCTCAGGCAGACAAAACGCACGCGCCGACACCACCTCGAAACCGTTCGTCCGCGCCGCATAGGCCTCAAGGATCGGACGGTACGTGCTCTCAAAATCAAGGACCACGCCCATCGTCTCGGAGACATTGGCCTTCGGAATCGTCTCCAGCGTCTCGGCGATGACCGCACAATCAATCTCAAACGAAGCCGGAGAAAAGACGATGCTCTTCGCAAACGATGCAGGGTAAACGCGATTGAAGGCGTCCGTCTCAAAGCCGATGTGGCGGGCCGCCCAAAGGTTTGCCGAAGCGAGCACCGCCGCACAGAAAAAAGACGTCCGACACACGACCTTCATCGCCCGATCTCCAACCGCTCGGCCAGCCGCTCAGGTAAACCCGCCAGGCGGATTCGTTCCTGCGCCGCCGCCACGTCGTATTCAAGGCGACGGAACGTGACTTCACGCGTCTTCGGATTGTAGAGCGCGTAGGCCGCCCGCGGATCCCCATCGCGCGGCTGGCCAACAGAACCGACGTTGATGAAGTACTTGCGACCGATCGGCAGCTTGAAGTCCTGCGCATCAATGCGATAGACCGCCCCGATCTGCTTTTCGTAGATCATCGGACAGTGCGTGTGGCCATGAAAGCAGAGCGGCGTCACCTGATGCGAGAAATGCGCCTCGGCCTGCAGATGATCGAAGACGTAGCCGAAGGATTCCGGATTATCCATCGTCGAATGGACGAGCGTGATGCCCATCGTCGTCTTCACGAAAGGCAGGTTGGCGAGATAGGTCATCTCATCCTCCGTCAGCTGGCCGCGCGTCCATTCAATGACGGCCGCCGCCGCGGGATTGAAGTCGGCAAGGTTCTGCTCGGATGAGACGTAGTGGTCGTGATTGCCCATTACGACGGGACACCCGAGGCCGCGGATAATCTCCAGGCATTCGCGCGGACACGCGTTGTACCCAACAACATCCCCCGTGCAGAGGAAATCCGTGACACCCTGAGCGCGACAGTCGTCGAGCACGACGTTCAGCGCGTCAATGTTCGAGTGAATATCACCCAAGATCGCGAATTTCTTATCCACGTAACCTCCCAACCATTAACATTCGAACCTCCCTGCCCTCCGTAGCCTTGGCGAAGGAGGGTCACTTCAGCAGAAGCGAGACCAGCTGCAAATCCTCCGGCGTCGTCACCTTGAAGTTCGGCTTCAGGCTCTCAACGATCTTCACCGAACCGCCGGCGAGCTCGACAGCCTGGCAATCGTCCGTCACCTCAACCTTCGGATCGAGCACCTGATACGCCTTCTTGAGCACGCGGAGCTGAAAGGCCTGCGGCGTCTGCACCGACCACAGGCGGTCGCGCGCCACGGTTTCCGTCACGTTCGTCCCCTTCGCACAGCTCTTGATCGTGTCCGTCACGGGACGCCCCACCGTCACCGCCTCGGCCTTCTTCACGGCCTTGACGACTTCCGAAACAAGGTCGGATGTCACACACGGACGCGCCCCGTCGTGGATCACCACATAGCGCGTGTCGAGGTCGCACGCGGCAAGACCCGCCTGCACAGACTCCTGACGCTTCGCGCCGCCCGCGACGATCTTGTCGAGCTTCGAGATGCCGAACATCTTGACGACCGCCTTGCACGCGAGGAGCTGGTCCTTGCGCACGACCAGCACGATGCGGTCGATCTCGGGCGAACGCTCGAACGCGAGAAGCGACCACGCCACCACCGGCTTGTTCACCAGCGAGAGAAACGCCTTGTCAATACCATCGCCCATGCGGGTCGACTTGCCCGCCGCCAAAATAATCGCCGTTGTCATGCAATGCCCTTTCCACAGCACTTCTTGTATTTCTTACCCGACCCGCACGGACACGGATCGTTCCGCCCGACGACCGTCCCGCCCGGCGCCATCTGCGCGCGCGGATTCGGACGCTGAACCGCGACCACGGGACGCACCCCCGCCGCCGCACGGTTCTCGTTCATCATCGACGCAAAAACATCCCCGATCGTCTTCGGCTTCTCCGCTTCCTCCGTACCGCGAGCCGTCCCCGGCCGCGGCGCTTCCAAGCCCTCCGCGGTAACAGCCGCAGAAGAACGCGCCGCCGGAGGCATCCGCATCATCGCCGCCTGAAGCCGGCTCGCCGTCGCACACCGAAACTCCGACGAGGCAACCTTCGTCTTGATCGTCGTCATCAGTGTTTCGAACATGCCAAACGCTTCCTTCTTGTACTCGACAAGCGGATCGCGCTGGCCGTAGGCCCGCAGATTGACGCCCGTGCGGAGATCGTCCATCGCGCGCAGATACTCCTGCCACTCGCGGTCGATGACCTGCAGGAAAACGCCGCGCTCCATGTACGGGAGAACCTCCTGGTCCTCGCCCGCGCACTTCGCCTCGTACGCCTCCTCGATGCGCGCCATCACAAGCTTCGCGCACTTCTCGGGTTCGCCCATGAGGGGCTTCAATTCATCTTCGGTGACGAGCACCGGGAACGAGACGTTGAGCCACGCGAGGAAGTCCTCGACCGAGCCGTCCTTCGCATCGAAGAGATAATGCTCCGCCTGCGTGAGGACAAGGTCGTTCATGACGTCCAGGATGAGGTTGTGCACCGTCGGCTGGTCGCCCATCAGCACGCGGCCCCTGAGCTCGTAGACGACCGAACGCTGCTTGTTCATGACGTCATCGTACTCGAGCGTTTTCTTACGCACCGCGAAGTGCTGCTGCTCGACGCGGCGCTGCGCCGTCTCGACCGAGCGGTTGAGCCACTTGTGCTCCATGACCTCGCCTTCCTTGAGGCCGAGGCGCTGCATGATGCCCGCGATCTTCTGCGACCCAAAGAGGCGCATCAGCTTGTCTTCGAGCGAGATGAAGAACTGCGAGCTGCCGGGGTCTCCCTGACGCGAGCAGCGGCCGCGCAGCTGACGGTCGATGCGCCGCGACTCGTGGCGCTCAGACCCGATGACATGGAGACCGCCGAGTTCCGTCACGCCCGGGCCGAGCTTGATGTCGGTGCCGCGGCCCGCCATGTTCGTCGCGATCGTCACCGCGCCCGGCTGCCCCGCGAGCGAGACAATCTCGGCTTCACGCGCGTGGTTCTTCGCGTTGAGGACCTCGTGCGGAATGTGCGCGAGCTTGAGCATGCGCGAAAGGACTTCCGACGTGCCAACCTCAACCGTGCCGAGGAGGATCGGCTGCCCCTTCGCATGGCGCGCGGAAACATCGGCGATGATCGCCTTGAACTTCTCGCGCTCCGTGCGGTAGATCTGGTCGTTGCCGTCGATGCGGTTGACGGGACGGTTCGTCGGGATCGACACGACGTCGAGCTTGTAGATGTCCTTGAACTCGCGCGCCTCGGTCTCGGCCGTACCGGTCATGCCGGCGAGCTTCTTGTAGAGACGGAAGTAGTTCTGAATCGTGATCGTCGCGAGCGTCTGCGACTCCTTCTCGATCTCGACGCCTTCCTTCGCCTCGACGGCCTGATGGAGACCATCGGACCACCGGCGGCCCGGCAGCACGCGGCCCGTGAACTCGTCGACGATGTAGACGTGGTTGTCCTGGACGACGTACTCGACATCCTTCTCATAGAGGCAGTACGCGCGAAGAAGCTGGTCGACGACGTGCACGCGGTCGGACTTCTCGACGAACGCGCTCTGCGTCTGGCGGCGCTTCTCCAGGCGCTCGGCGTCGGACAGCGTCGTGTCGCCGTCGATCGCACTCATCTCCGCCGCGAGGTCAGGCAGGACGAACATGTGCGGATCCTGCGGACAGATCTTCTCGCAGCCCTTGTCGGTGAGCGCGACTTCGCGCGTCCGTTCGTCGATCGTGAAGTAGAGTTCGTCCTTCAGCTCGCGCGCATGCTCCTTGTACATCTCGGAGAGGAACTGCATCTCGACGTCTTCGTGATGCTTGCGGAGTTCCGCGTTCTCGAGCATGTGCCGGAACTGCTTGTGGCGCGGCATCGAGTGGTAGACCTGGTAGATCTTGTCCTTGAATGTCGCGATGTCACCCGCATCGTACGCCTTCTTCGCCTCCTGGATGAGGTCGTTGCACATCGCGGACTGGACGCGCACGATCGAGGAGACGAGCGGATTCAATTGCACGTAGACGTGGCTCGTTGAGATCGTCGCCGGACCCGAGATGATGAGCGGCGTACGCGCCTCGTCGATGAGAATCGAGTCCACCTCGTCGACGATCACGAAGTTGTGGCCGTTCTGCACGACCTGGCCGGGCTGCTGCGCCATGCCGTTGTCGCGCAGGTAGTCAAAGCCGAACTCCGAGTTCGTGCCGTAGGTGATGTCGCACTGGTACTGCGCCCGGCGCTGATCCGAATCCATCGAATTCTGGATGCAACCGACGGTGAGCCCGAGGTACTTGTAAAGATGGCCCATCCACGTCGCGTCGCGGAGCGCGAGGTAGTCGTTGACCGTGACGAGCTGCACGTTCTTCCCGGCGAGCGCGTTCAGGTAGAGCGGCATCGTCGCCACGAGCGTCTTGCCTTCGCCCGTCTGCATCTCGGAGATCTTGCCCTGGTGAAGGACGATGCCGCCGATGAGCTGCACGTCAAAGGGAATCATATTCCAGGTGAGCGTATGGCCGCAGACTTCCTCGGTCGTGCCGACCAAGTGACGGCACGCGTTCTTCAAAAGCGCGAACGCCTCCGGCAGAATCTGGTCAAGCGTCTCGCCCGCCGCGACCCGCGCCTTCAGCTCGGCCGTCCGCTTCGGGAAGTCTTCGTCTGTCAGGTTCTGCGCCTGGAGTTCTTCCTCCAAACGGTTGATTTTACGCACAATCGGCCACAGTTTCTTCAGCTCACGGTCGTTGCGCGTCCCCAATAATAGTTTCAGCAAATTCATATTCTCATATATTATATCAAAAAATCGCGCGTCTTAAGCGCAGATTTCGGCGAGAAGTTTGTTGAATTTGCGACAGACGAAGGAACGCATGCAGGGGGAGCTACTTCATCAGCGCCGCGAGTTCGGGATCCTTCGTCGCGATCTCCTCGGGCGTGAGGCCGTCAATCTCATGCGGGAAGACAATCCACTCGGTGCCGATGTCCTTGGCGATGAAGTCGGGACGGAGCGTCGTGCGGTTCTTCTCGGGCTTCCAGTAGACGCACGCGATCTTCGCGTCCGCGCCCGTCTCCTTCATCTGCTCCATCACCGCTGCGGCGGTCTTGCCTGTGTCGAAGACATCGTCGATGAAGAGTACCTTGTCGCCCTGACGGAACATGCCGAAGATGGCGTCCCCGAGGAGAAACGCGACCTTGTTCTCGTTCTGTCCGATGCCGGAATAGCTCCAACACTTGAGCGGAATGTGCTTCACGTTCCAGCCCGTCACCTTGAAGAACTCGTGCACGGCGATCGCCACCGGCGCACCGCCGCGCCAGAGGCCGACGAGGAAATCGGGTTTCCAGCCGGACTTGCGGATGACGGACGCAAGCCGCCACATGTCGGACTGGTACTCGTTCGCGGAGAGATAGTGTTTGTCCATTTAAGAGGGTGAGAGGGTGAGAAGGTGAGCGGGTGAGAGGTCGACCCTTTAGAAGAAGAGTTTTGCGAGCGCCAGGGCGCCCTGCTTCCAGGGGACGCGATGGGAGACGCCGCTCTTGCCCTTGAACTCGCTGAGGTGGGCGACGTACCAGTCGTAGTTGCGGACAAGCGCCTGCTTGTTCGAGTACTGCGGCTTGTAGTCGAGGAGCCTCTCGGCCTTCTCGATCGAGACGAACGAGTCCGTGTAGGCCGTCTCGTAGACCCACGGATAGAGCGGCGAGAGATGGAGCTTCTCGAGGATGCGGAGGATGAAGATGAGGAGTCCAACGGGCATGCCCTTGATCTTCTTGCCGTGGCCCGCACGGTCGAGGACGGCCTGGTAGTCCTCCTTCATCGTCGTGAATTCCTTCGCGCCGATGTTGAACTCGGTCGAGACCTTCTCCTTCGGATACGTCATCGCCGCCCAGATCGCCGAGTTGAGGTCGTCGACGTCCATGAGCTGGTAGCGGTTGTTGCCGCTGCCGATCATGGGGAAGCCGTGCCCCGTGTAGGCCCAGTCGTAGAAAAGCGCGAAGACACCGAGGCGCTCGGGACCGACAAAGCTCTTCGGACGGATGATCGAGACGCAGTAGCCTTCCTGAATCGCCGCGCGGCAGATATTCTCCGCCTCGATCTTCGCGTGTCCGTAAGGCCCGACGCCGACCATCGGATCGGTCTCGTAGATCGGATGCTTTTTCGGGACGCCGTACACGGCCGTCGACGAGATCTGGATCATGCGGTCAAGCTTGAACTTCCGCGCCGCATTGAGGACGTTGCGGCAGCCGTCGACTTCGGTCGTACGGATGTCTTCCTCGCTGTAGAGCGGCAACGCCGCCGCGCAATGAATGACAACGTCACACCCCTCGGCCACCTTTTCGACGACGGGAATGTCGCGCACGTCGCCCTTCGTGAACTTGAGCCACGGCTCCGTCTTTTCGGGATAGTCAAAGTCGGCAATGTCCAAAACACGAATCTCCTCCACACCCTGCTTGCGGAGGTAGCGAATCAAATTGATTCCGAGAAACCCGGAACCGCCTGTAACGAGAACTTTCATGACGTGAATTATACCACAAGAGGGCTTCTTTTGGTATAATACGGGGTAATGAAAAAAATTCTCTTATTCCCTGCATTCGCGTTGCTTACGAGTCTCGCCCTCTCGGGCTGTTTCACGATCGACACGTCGCGCTCAACACACACGGGTGAGCAACACCTCGTCGTCTCGAATTACGGCTGGCGTCTCTTCTATTTCATCCCCCTCTGTTGTGGCAATGCAACGCCCGAGAAAGACCGCCTTGGCCCTTGGGCCTTCTTCCGCAACGACGTGACGCTTGAAAAAGTCCAAAGCCGCTTTTTCGAGACGGCGAACCAACTCGACGGCAGTGCCACTGACCTCACCTACTGCAACAACGAAACCGTCATCTTCGACATCCCGTTTACGAACATCCCCTTCCCCATCCCCTATTTCATCTGCTATCGTGAAATCCAACTCTCGGGGGTCGTGCGATGAAAAGCTTCCTCAAGCTCCTTTTCCCGTTCGTCATGATCGGCGTTCTTTCCGGCGGGTGCACCTACGCTCGCGTTTGTTCAGAGGGCGGTCATGACATTTGTGTCATCGCCAATTCCGGATGGAAATTCATTGACCTGATCCCGATCGCCTCTGGCGACATCGACAATCCGAACGCCTCCGGTACACGGATCTTCGCCGATACGGTCACACTTCAAAACAACATGAAGATTCTTGATCGTTACGCCCGCCAACGGGGAGCCGTCGGGTATCGCAGTCTTACCAGCCGAACGACCGAAGAGCACATCTTCGTCATGCTCTTTAAACGTAGCATCTACCATACCAGCGCAGAGCTCGTCTACGATGCGCCAGAAGGATCGCCCCAATGAGAATCGCCCGTCATGTCCAGAAACTTGAGGAATACGTTCCCGGCGAGCAGCCAAAGTCGAAGAACGTCGTCAAGCTCAACACCAACGAGAACCCCTATCCGCCGAGCCCGACGTGCGCGGAGGTCCTGAAGCGCTTCGATCTCGACAAGCTTCGCCGCTATTGCGACCCCGACTACACGGAGCTGCGCGTCGCCCTCGCGAAGCTCAACAAGACGACGGCTGAACGTATCTTCGTCGGCAACGGGTCCGACGAAATCCTCTCGATTGCCGCGAAATGCTTCGTCGAGAACGACGAGAAGATCGGCTCCCTCGACCCGAGCTACTCCCTCTACAAGACCCTCGCCGCGATTAGAGATGTCGAATGGGTAGGGGCGGAAGTCGGGGTCGACAACCGACGACCGACGACCGACAAGCGGGTGTCGCTGTTCCTCCTTACGAACCCCAATGCGCCGACGGGCGAGTTCCGCGAGCCGGAGACGATCGCCTCCTTCGCCGCGAAATTCAAGGGCATCGTGATCGTCGACGAGGCCTACGCCGACTTCGCCCGCGCGAACTGCATGGCGCTCGCCACGGCCGAGGGGAACAGGAACCTCATCGTGATGCGCACCTTCTCGAAGAGCTATTCGCTCGCGGGTTTGCGCGTCGGCTACTGCGTCGGTCCGGCGGACCTCATCCGCGCGATGTACAAGGTGAAGGACTCCTACAACGTCGACGCCATCGCCCAGGCCGTCGCCCTCGCCGCAGTCAAGGATCAGAAATGGATGAAGGCGAACGCCAAGAAGGTCATCGCAACGCGCAAATCCTTCACCGCCGAGCTCGAAAAGCGCGGCTGGGACGTCATCCCGAGCGAATCGAACTTCGTCTTCGCGAAACCCCCGCAACGGGGACGCGACACTCCTGTCGCGTCGGAACAAAAGACTCCCGCCGCTTCCCGTATCTTCGCGGCCCTTCGCGCCAAGAACATCTTCGTCCGCTACTTCAAGTACCCGAACACGCGCGAGCGCCTTCGCATCACGATCGGCACCCCCGAACAGATGGCCAAGATCCTGAAGGTCCTGGATGCGATTCGTCTGGATTAAGACTGAGGACACAGGACTTCAGACTTTGGCAGGCGCAGGCAATTTAATGACAACCCTAAAAAGCCATTCAAGATGAACCCGATCAGCAAGCCCGACTACATGCCCGTTCCCGAGCTCCGCGCGATGCAGCTCGCCAAGCTCCAGAAGCTTATCCCGTACGAGTACGAGCACGTCAAACTCTTCCGCCAGCGTTGCGACGAGAAAGGCGTGAAGCCCCGCGACCTCGTGACGCTCAAGGACCTCGCGAAGTTCCCGTTCATGAAGAAGACAGACCTCCGCGACGAGTACCCGTACGGGCTCACCGCCGCGCCGATGCGCGAGATCAACCGCTTCCACTGCTCGTCGGGCACGACAGGCAAGCCGATCTGCATTCCGCAGACGAAGAACGACGTCAAGATCTGGACCGAAGGCGTCGCGCGCTGCATGGCGATGTACGGCATCACCGAGGATGACATCGTTCAGGTCTCGTACGGCTACGGACTCTTCACCGGCGGGCTCGGCGCCCACTACGGCGCGGAGGAACTCGGCTGCGCCGTCCTCCCGACCGGCGCGGGCAACACCGAGAAGCAGATTATGCTCATGCAGGACCTCGGCGTCACCGCCATCTGCTGCACCCCGAGCTACTTCCTCCACCTCGCGACCGTCGCCGAGAAGATGGGCGTCGACTTCCGCCGCGACACGAAGCTCAAGCACGGCGTCTTCGGCGCGGAACCCTGGACGGACGAGATCCGCCAGAAGATCGAGCAGATCTCGGGCATCACCGCCCATGACATCTACGGGCTTACTGAAATCGCCGGTCCTGGCGTCGCGGGCAACTGCGAGTTCTGCCACGGCCTCCACGTCTGGGAAGACCACTTCTATCCGGAGATCATCGACCCCGACACGCTCGAGGTCCTCCCCGACGGCGAAGAGGGCGAGCTCGTCTTCACGACGCTCGACCGCGTCGGCACCCCGATGGTGCGCTACCGGACGCGTGACCTCTCGCGCCTCCAGGTCGAGCCGTGCACGTGCGGCCGCACCATGCGCGTCATGGACCGCGTCCACGCCCGCTCCGACGACATGCTCATCATCCACGGCGTCAACGTCTTCCCGAGCCAGATCGAGGCCTGCCTCATGAAGGTTCCCGAAATCGCCCCGCACTACATGATCGAGCTCTCGTCCACGGACACGATGGACCTCTTCGAGCTCAAGGTCGAAGTCACCGCCGAGACGTTCTCCGACTCCGTCGAGAAGATGGAGTCGATCCGCAAGCGCGTCGCCGCCTCGATCAAGGAAATCGTCGGCCTCTCCCCAAAGATCTACCTCGTCGCCCCCGGAACCCTCCCGCGATCCCAGGGCAAGATCAAGCGCGTCATCGACAATCGGAAGAAATAATCTAAGGAACCATCACTATGACTACTCTCACCCAGCTTTCGGTCTTTCTCGAGAACAAGGTCGGTGCGCTTGCGGGCGCGTGCGAGGCGCTCGCCAAGGCGGACGTCTCGCTCGTCGCGCTCTCGATCGCGGCCTCGTCCGACTTCGGCATCGCCCGTCTCATCACGGACGATCCCGCCAAGGCCCAAGAGGCCCTCCGCACGGCGAAGTTCGTCGTCCAGGCGACGCCTGTCGTCGCGATCGCCGTCCCGGACGTCCCGGGCGGCATGGCGAAGGTCGTGACGACCCTCTCCGCTAAGGGCTGCGGCATCGAATACTCCTACGCCTACGCCGGCAAGGATGCGAAAGCCGTCCTCGTCTTCAAGTTCGACGACCTGGAGAAAGCGGCGGCCGTCATCACCGACAGCAATTTCGAGACGCTGGGATAAATGAACGACTTCTTCAAGGGCGTGCGTCGACACATCGACAAGCTGGACGCGGATCACCTCCGCGAACAGTACGCACGCCTTTCCGAAGAGGCGATTTCGCTCGACACGCTCTTCCAGACACTCGCCCAAGGCATCGTCGTCGTGGACGAGAACGGCGCAGTCCTCAAGTCGAATCCCGCGGCCCGCGAGCTCCTCGGCATGAATCCCGCCGAGGCGCTCCCGTCGCTCGCGATTCCGCTCGGGAAGTCCTCGAAGCGCGAGATCCTCGTCACCTACCCGGTCGAGCGGACGCTCGAGGTCCAGACCGTGCCGATGCCAGCGGGATCGCTCGTCTACCTCCGCGACATCACGGCCGAGAAGCAGCGCACGCAGGAGGAGCTCCGCGCCGGGGCGACCCAGGCCGTCCGCGACCTTGCGGCCGGAGTCGCCCACGAGATCGGCAATCCCCTCAACGCGCTCGCCCTCAACCTGCAGCTCCTACAGCGGACCTACAAAGACGAGGAGGGCCTCGGCGAATGCCTTAGTCAGGTCAAGCGGCTCGACGGCATCCTCAAGGGATTCCTCCAGGCGCTCCGTCCCTCCAAGCCCAACCTCACCGTCGGCTCCGTCGCCCAGCCCGTGAAGGACTGCCTCGCGACGCTGAAGGCCCAGTTCGAGGAACGCCGCATCCGCGTCGGTCTCAACCTCCCCGGTGCCTTGCCGCCCGTCGCGATCGACAAGGACCAGATTCAGCAGGTCCTCTTCAATCTCATCAAGAATGCGCTCGAGGCGATGAAGGACGGCGGGTCGCTCGAACTCGACATCGGCTCCGACGACAACGATATCATCCTCAAGATCACGGACGACGGACTCGGCATGGCCCCCGACCAAGTCGCCCACCTCTTTGAACCCTATCGCACGACGAAATCGCACGGCACGGGCCTCGGCCTCATGATCACCGCACGCATCATCCACGACCACGGCGGCACGATCGACGTCGAATCGCAAGTCGGCGAAGGCACAACCTTCACCGTCCGTCTCCCTCGCCTCGAACGCCGAACCCGAGCGTTAAACTAATCTCCACCGTCAACCTCAACCTCCAACCTCAACCTTGAAGCCCAAGCTCCTCATAGTCGACGACGAAAAGCCCATCCGCGACGTGATGTCGCGGATTCTCAAGGCAAACTACACCTGCCTCACGGCTCCCAATGCCGAGCAAGCCCTTACGCTCGTTGACGAAAATCCCGATCTCGCCCTTCTCCTCACCGACTACAAGATGCCCGGCGACAACGGCATCACGCTCATTGGCAAGGCCAAAGGCAAGCTCCCCGCGCTTGCCGCGATTCTCATCACGGCCTTCGGCGAAATCGAACTCGCCGTCGAGGCGATGAAAAGCGGCGCGGACGATTTCCTCGAAAAGCCCATCACCGACATCGACCAGCTCGAACAGCGCGTCGCCAAGGCGATCGAAAAGCACGCCGCCCTCCGCATGGTCGAGGCGCGTCCTTTGCCCGCCAACGGACGCCAGGCCCTCACGGCCTTCACTGGCACTTCACCCGCGATGGAACGCGTCTACACGCTGATCCAAAAAGTCGCGCCGACGAGCGCCACGGTGCTCGTCGAAGGTCCGAGCGGCACGGGCAAGGAACTCGTCGCCCGGGCGCTCCACGACCTCTCGCCACGCGCCAAGGGACCCTTCGTCGCCGTCGAATGCGCGGCGCTTTCGAAGGAACTTCTCGAGTCGGAACTCTTCGGCTACACGCCCGGCACGTTTACGGGCGGGCTCAAGGACGGCAAGGCCGGCTGCTTCGAGGCCGCGAACGGGGGTACGCTCTTCCTCGACGAGATCGGCGAAATCGACCTCGGCACACAGGTGAAGCTCCTCCGCGCCATCGAAAGCCGCACGATCACGCGTCTCGGCAGCACGGAGGCGATTCCCGTCGACTTCCGTCTCGTTGCCGCGACGAACAAGAACCTCGCGGCACTCGTCCGCACCGGCACCTTCCGCGAGGACCTCTTCTATCGCCTGAACGTCATCGACATTCCGACGCCAGCCCTCAAGGACCACAAGGAGGACATCGCCGCGCTCGCCAGCCGTTTCCTCGCCGACTTCGCGAAGATCTACGGCAATACAGTCACTGGCATCGAACCGGCGGCGCTCAAGACTCTCAAGGCCTACGACTGGCCCGGCAACGTCCGCCAGCTTCGCAATGTCGTCGAGAAGATGGTCGTCCTTGCCACGGGTCCGACCCTTACTGAAGCCGACATCCCCGAAGAAGTCAAAAGTGGTAGCTCCGACTGGGACGCGACAGCCACAGGCGACGCGACAGCCAACGGGGACGCGACACTCTTGTCGCGTCGCAACCAAGAATCTCCCACCTCATCCCCGGCGAGGCAAGAGTGCCTCGCCCCCGATACGTGCACTCTCGCGGACACCGAGAAGCGCCAGATCCTCGCCGCCCTCGACGCGGCGCGCGGCAACAAGACGAAGGCCGCCGAGGCACTCGGCATCTCTCGGCGCACGCTTCACCGCAAGCTCAACGAATGGGGGTTGTCATGAGCGATAACCCAATAGCAAGCTGCCCGACACAGAACCTGACCGTACGGTCTCAGATTCTTAAGATTCCCAACCTCAAGCTGATCGAACAAGTCGGTGAAGGTGGCATGTCCACGGTTTGGAAAGCATGGGATACGATCAACCAGCGCATCGTCGCCGTCAAGATTCTCAATAGTGAATTCGCCGGAAACGGCGGTGACGTCCAAGCCTTTCGGAACGAAGAACGCATGATGGAGGAAATTCGGCATCCCGGCATCGTTGAGGCCTACGATTTCAACAACGGCAACGGACACTGGTACTTCATCATGGAGTTCGTCGACGGCTACACTTTTGCGGACTTTCTCAAGCGCAAGCAGCACATCTGCGAAGGCGACTGTCTGCTCATTTGCGAATCCGTAGCCTCGGCGCTTGACTATGCGTGGAACGACCATGGCGTTGTCCATTGCGACATCAAACCCGAGAACATCATGATCAACACAAATGGCGAAGTGAAGCTGATGGATCTGGGCATCTCCCATCGATTCAGGTTCGTCGATCCCGCAGCAATCGCAGCCTCCGACCATGTCCTCGGCACGCCAGCCTACATCTCACCCGAACAGGTCTACGGCGACGTCGAGCTAGACTGCCGAGCCGACATCTACTCGCTGGCGGCAACACTTTTCCACCTGGCCACGGGGCGCGTTCTCTTCCCTGGCTTTGACAATGAAGCCATGATGCGCGCTCATTGCTATGCTGAGAATCAGGCTCGCGATCCGCGATCTTATCGTCCAGAACTCTCCGAAGGATTCTGCCAACTTCTCGAAGCGATGCTCGTCAAGGACCGCGATTACCGCCTTTCCAGTTGGGCCTCAGTTTTCCAAATGGCCCAGGACGTCGAGCGCGGCGCTAAATTCAAACCCCGCAAGTCCGGATCCCCATCCTCCCTCAAGCTTATGTAAGTTCCCCGCATAAAACACAAACGCGCCACTCATCGAGCGGCGCGTAATCTTTTAAGATGCTTGAGGTGGTGGAGGTAGTCGGATTCGAACCGGCGACATGCTGCTTGCAAAGCAGCCACTCTACCAACTGAGTTATACCCCCGAGAGGGAATGGTGGGCCTGACAAGAATCGAACTTGTGACCTCGTCCTTATCAGGGACGCGCTCTAACCAACTGAGCTACAAGCCCACATGTATCTGCGGAAGAGACACGGAACAATGTTTTGTGTTTCGCTTTGATTGACCTCCGTAGCCGATTCAGAGAATCGCGTAG
>CAMAHK010000044.1 GCA_945834475.1 uncultured Verrucomicrobiota bacterium | reverse complement strand
GCGGGGCTAGATGCGCCGAAGCAACGCGGAGGGCAGGTCGCCGAAGGCGATCGCGAAGCGACGCGCAAGCGCCCGCGCGGAAGGCCGGAAAGTCGTCTCGGGCATGTGAAGATTGACCCTAAACGCGTTAGGAACGGAAGCGCATCACGGACAGTGGTCGATCTTCCCAAGCGCGCCGCTCAAGAGGGCGCGCGGTGACCGAGACGAGCTTTCCGGCCTGGAGCGGTTAAAGCCCCGCCCACGGCTGCGCGTCGATATTCCTGTTGTACAGAAAGCCGTGCAGTTCACTAACCGATTACCCTGCGGGCGCGTCAGAAACGCGGGATGCGTGACATCGACTCAACGCGGCCTTCCGGCGTGAAGCGGCTGCGCCAGATGCGACCGTGCTCGTCGCGAAGTTCGCGCAACATCGCCTCGTTCCGCCGATGGCAGGCGCAGTCCAGAAGGTTCGCCGCATAGACGATCTCCTTCGCCCAGTCCGACCGGTCAAGCCAGCGCTCCGCCGCGATCCGAACGCCCCGGGCAACGCCCGAGACATCGTCGAGCACGGCCTGCGTCAAGCCGGGATGCCGCGAATAGCCAACGTCGTGCGAAAGGATGTTAAAAAACTCCGAGACGTGCGCATGCGGCGCGCCGCCACGCAGGTAGAGCGTCCCGAGCCGCAGGAGAAGCCCGCCGAGCGGAGCCTCCATCACACGATCAAGCTCCTTCTCGAGATCCATCATCGACGACTTCGGTCCGCTCGCGGCAAAGTTGCCGCCTATGATGATCCCGGGAAGCGACACCGACAGCGGTTGCCACGCGCAGTCGTCTGAAAAGTCCGTGACGAGAAACCCCGACGCCTTCCGCGCCCGGCCCTGCGCCTCGACGCGGATCATCTCTTCGCGCAGGTCTTCGGCACGTCCCGCAAGCGACCGGTCGGCCTCGGTCGAGACAATCACGTACTCGGCGCGGATGAACAACTCCTCGTAACTCATCCGCGTCAGCTCGCGGTAGTCGATGCCCTGCATCTCACAATAGGCCTTCAGCCGCGCGCGGTCCAGCTCCTCCCCGGGAAACGTCTTCTCGGCGAACAGGAAGAACTCGTTGTAGCGGTAGCACGCGAGAAGGTCGACGAGCGTCTCCCAGGTCCGCTTCGTCGGCACGCGGCGCGTGACGTCGAGAAGATAGGCGCGACGCTCGAACATCAGTCCACCAGGAAATCGTCAAGGGTCTTCAAAAACGGCACGCGCTCAAGCGGATACGAGACGCCAAAGTACGGCTCGGCCTCCATCACGAGCTTCAGGTGATTGACCGAGTCCCACTCGGGAATCGACGCGTATTCGGTCGAGCCCGCGAGCGTCGCACGGTCGACCTTCAGGACCCGCGCGGCGAACGAGAGGAACGCCTCACGATAGAGGTCGCGCACGGTCTTCAACGCAAGGAAGCGGTCGATCGTCGTCGGCGCACCCCAGTCGTTCTCAAGGAGGACCAGAAGACCGAACCCCTGCAGCGAGCACCACCCAGGAACGGTACGGAAATCATCGTCGAGCCCCAAAGAGTCAACCTCCAGGACCGATGCCACGGCTTCGACAAATCGATTCATACTGCGCATTATACCACAGATTCAGTTGACGCGGGCCTCGCCCTCGAAAACCGTCTTGACCGGTCCTGTCAGCGTCACGTCGGAAAAGGTCTCGCCGTTCCAAATGCCACCGATCTCAAGGACATCGCCGCGCACGGTCGTCACGGCGACTGGGAAACGCAGCCCGTACTGGGCGACGCCGACGAGCGCCGCGGCGACGGACCCCGTGCCGCAGGCAAAGGTCTCTGCCTCGACGCCGCGCTCGTAGGTGCGGATCAAGAGGGATTGTTCCCCCGTCCATTCGACGAAATCGACGTTCGTCCCGGCCGGCGCAAAGGCTTCCGAACAGCGGATACGCCGTCCCTCGTTCGCAACATCAGCCACCGCAAGGTCTGCAACCGGCACGATCGCGTGAGGTACGCCAGAGTTCACGAAGTCCTTGCGAAGATCCTTCGGCTGCGGCATCGCGAGTCGGACGCGGCCGTCATCCAGAACCTCCGCCGCAATCTCGCCCGCCAGCGTCGCAAAGCGCATGGTCTTCGCCTTCGCCGCGCCAATGGCGTAGGCGAAGGCCGCGACGCAGCGCGCCCCGTTGCCGCAGAGCTCGGCCTCACTGCCGTCGGGATTGAAGAAACGCATGGTGAAATCGGGAATGGAGGTAGACTCCTGATTGCGACGCGACAGGAGTGTCGCGTCCCCGTTAGACGCGGCGGCAACGGGGGCGAGGCACTCTTGCCTCGCCGGACGAACGAGGATCACGCCTTCGCAGCCGATGCCGTCGGGACGATTCGCGAGACGGGCGATGAACGCAGGATCCTCCGTCGGGATTCGTTCCTCGCGGTCGTCGATCATCACGAAGTCGTTGCCGGCTCCGTGCATCTTCGTGAAACGGACTGTCACAACCACCACGTCCTCGGCTTCGGGATCTCTCCGCCTTCGGTCAGGCGGATGAGGTCCATCAGGATAAACTTCGCCTCGTCAAGAACGACATCGTCTTTCTTGCGCTCGTTGCGGCGACGGCGTTTCTTCTTCGCCGTCTCCTCGTCATCGTCGTTATTCTCCTCGTCATCGAGTTCGCGCAACTCGCGGTCGGCCGCCATCTGCGCCTTGCGTGCGGCGTATTCAAGCGAGACCTCCTCGCGGTCGGACATCGTCTTCATGCCCGCGACGTTCGCGACGTGCTTCGCATAGCGTGCATTGTCCTTGAGCCGCGCGTCCGAGAGATCCTTGAGCGGCTTGACGTACCGGTGCATGTTCCACGCGAGCGCATAGTCCGCCGGATTGATCCGTGTGAACGGGAGCGCATACGTCAGCTTGTCCTCGCCGATGTCGAGCGAATCGAGGAGCGACGGCAGGTGGATGTCGGCCGAGACGCCGGCGAGCTGCGTGGAGCGTCCGTCCACGCGGTAGAAGCGCGCCGTCGTGATCTTGCACGAGCCATAGCGTTCGGGTCCGAGTCCCATCACGGTCTGCACCGTGCCCTTGCCGTGCGTCTTGTTGTCACCGACGACGATGGCGCGACCGACGTCCTGAAGATGTCCCGCGACAATCTCGGAGGCGCTGGCGCTCGCACGGTCCGTGAGAACGACGAGCGGCTTGCGGAACGCGACGGGATTCCCCATCGGAATCGGCAGCGAGCCGACCGTGCGGATGTCGCGAATCTGGACGACCGGACCCGAAGGCACGAAGAGCGCCGACAGGAGCACGGCCTCGCGGAGCGAACCGCCGCCGTTGCCGCGCAGATCGAGGACCATGCCCTCGACGTCCTCCGCGTTGAAGTCGGCGATGATCTTCGCGATGTCAAGCGCCGCGCTGCGGTACCCCGCGTCACTGGGTTTCCGGTCCATCGTGCCATAGAAGCCGGGCAGATAGACGTAGCCAATCTTGTTCGAGACGCCGTTCAGTGTGACGGTGTCGACGCGTCCCGTCGCCGCCTGATCCTCGAGCTTGATCTCGTCGCGGACGAGTTCGATACGCTTCTTCGTTGCACCGGAGGGATCGGACCGCGGCACGATCTCGAGCGTCACGCGTGTGCCCTTCTTGCCGCGGATCTTCTTGATCGACTTGCGCATCGGCTGCCACATGATGTCTTCCATCTCGCCGTCGCCCTGCTGCACGCCGACGATCTTGTCGCCTTCCTTGATGCGTCCGTCAACGTCCATCGGCCCGCCCGTCATCACCTCGGCGATCTTGAGTGCGCCGTCGTCCATGTTGAGGACCGCGCCGACGCCGCAGAGCGTCAGGTTCATCTCCATGTCGAAGTCTTCCTTCGAGGTCGGCGACATGTAGTCGGAGTGGGGGTCATACGCTCGCGCGAGAGCGCTCATGTAGTGCTGCACGACCGCTTCTTCGTCCGGCTCCAGCAGAACCGTCGCGTACTGGCGGTACTTCTTCACAAGGTCCTTCGCGACATCAACCGTGTTCGTCGACTTGTCGAGTTCGCGCGAAACCTTCGAGACGATCACTTCGTTCTTCATCCGCTTGCGCCAATGATCCTCGGCATCTTTGCGCGTCTCGGGCCACGGGGCGTCCTTGCGGCGGATGCGATACGTCTCGTTCGTCGAGAAGTCCCACTCGGCCGTCAGCAACAGGTTCGTCGCGAAGTCAATGCGCTCGCGCAGGCGTTCCGTGTAAAGATTGTAGACGTCGTAGCCGAAGCTCACGTCCCCCGCCTTGATCTCGTCATCGAGCCGCTTTTCGCGCAAGGACAGACGGTCGAGGTCGCTCTTCAAGAAAACCGAGTGATCGAAGTCATAGAACGTGACGAGATTCGTCCACGCGCGGCGCGAGACCTCGTCGTTGAGCGGCATCTGCGAGACATGTGACTTCTGCAGCATATCCCCGAGCCGCTGGGCTATGCGCCCGTCGTAGTTGCGCGGCTTGAGTTCGGCCGAAGCGGCCAGCGCCGCCACCGCACAAAGTGAAAACAGGATCTTCTTCATGAATTGGTCTCCATCAGTCGCACCAGGCGTTCGAGCTCGGCCGCAGGAATCGTCACCCGTTCCGTCGCGAAGCTCTCACGCAGATGATTCGCATTCAAAATGACCGTCCCCTGACTCTCGGCGATCTTCGCCTCGAACGTATTGGACGCAAAGGCCAGGACCGGCGTCACCGCACCCGTCCACCCGAGCTTCGCGAGCGTCGCCTTCACGAGCGCCGCCTCCTTCTGGGCCTGCGCGAGCGGTGCGTGGTCCGGGAGCCGTCCGTCAAGAAGGATGTGTCCTTCCTCGAGCGTCACCTTGCCGCGCCAGAACTTCGTCTCGATTGCGAAGACCCCAGCCGGTCCCACAACGACGTGGTCGACATGGGCCCGCCCCGCCACGAAATCGTTGAAGACGTGATAGGTGTCGGGAAGGCTGCGGAGAATCCCCGCCACGCGCTCTTCGCCGCGCGCCCCCTTGTAGAAATTCTCCATCCGACGTTCGCCGCGATACAAGAAGTACGCCACGGCACAGAGCGCAACCACGGTCAGGAGCGCACCGATCTCGAGAACCACGAAAACCATCAGCGCCGAGGCGACCCCCAACGCAAAGATCGAGACAAAGAGCGGCCAGAGGCCGTTGACCGTTCCCCGGACTCGGGCCCATTCGCCCGCAACGCCATAAATGTGTGCCATAAGAGAGGTGAGAGGTGTGAAGGTGAGAGGTGTGAAGGTGAGAAGGTTAGGAGGGAGAGGTGAGTTTGGCGACGATCGCGTCAACGTCGAGGCCGTAGCGCTTTTCGAGTTCAGCGGGCGTACCATGGGGAATGAACTCGTCGGGCCAGCCGAACTTCACGTCCGCCCCGATCGCCTCGCCGAAACCACCCGCGACAGCACCGTTCTCCAGCGAAACGATGGTCATTCCTGCCGCGCGCTGCTCGGCGAGGAGCTTCGCGTCAAACGGTTTCAAATACCGCGCCTGCACGGCAACGCCGCCGACCCGTTTCGCCACGGCCTCAGCCTTCGCCAGCCAGTCCCCCGTCGCCCAGACGGCGAACGACGTACCGCAGCGCAACTCCGTACCGCGGTGCGTCCCCGCCCGCGGCGTCTCCAAGCCCCCCGTCTCCAAGCCTGCCGTTACCACGCCGCGGGCGGGGACGCTCCGCGGTACGGTTTTCCCGCGAGGATACCGAATGGCCGTCGGTCCCTCGCGCACGAGCGCCTCCTCAAGCAACGCCTTCAAATCCGCCGCGTCCTTCGGCTGGGCGATCGTGAAATTCGGAATCGTCCTCAAGAGCGCGATGTCGTAAAGTCCCTGATGCGTCTTGCCGTCCGCCCCGACGACGCCCGCGCGGTCAACGCAGAAGATGACGGGCAGTTTCGCGATCGCGACATCGTGAATGACTTGGTCAATCGCCCGCTGCAGGAAAGTCGAGTAGACCGCCACGACCGGCCTCATTCCCTGCGCCGCGAGTCCGGCCGCGAACGAGACCATGTGACCTTCTGTGATGCCGACATCGTAAAAGCGCTTCGGAAACTCCTTCGCGAAGTCCTCGAGTCCCGTCCCCGACGGCATCGCCGCCGTCAAGGCCACGATCCGCGCATCCTGTCGCGCCAGCGCGGCCAGCGACTGCCCAAAAGCGGCGCTCCAAGAAATCTTCTCCGTACCGCGGTGCGTCCCCGCCCGCGGCGTCTCCAAGCCGACCGACACCGCGTCACTGTTACCCGCCGCGGGCGAGACGCACCGCGGTACGGTGCCTGGCCCCACCCCATG
This sequence comes from uncultured Verrucomicrobiota bacterium, assembly GCA_945834475.1. GTDB lineage: Bacteria > Verrucomicrobiota > Kiritimatiellia > RFP12 > UBA1067 > UBA1067. The sequence continues at coordinate 14,863 of CAMAHK010000044.1, read as the reverse complement.
GAACGCCGTCGGATCCTTCTCGGCCGGCGCATAGCCCTTGCCCTTCTTCGTGACGACATGGACGATGACCGAGCGCTTGTCCTCCTTCGCGACTGTCAGCGCCGCAGTGAGCGCCTTGAGATCGTGGCCGTCGACGGGACCGATGTACCGGAGCCCGAACGCCTCGAAGAAGCGGTTGCCGAGGAAGAGCCCCTTGATGCGGCTCTCGACCGCATGGTACGCGTCGCGCAGGAACGTGAGATGCAGTTTGTGTCCCGCCGCTTCCGCCGCCGCCTTGACGCGGTTGTAGCGGACGCCCGTGATGAGTCGACCGAGGAAGCGCGAAAAACTGCCCGTCGGCTTCGAGATCGCCATGCCGTTGTCGTTCAGGATGACAATGACCTTTTCGGTCGCGGCCGCGCAGTTGTTGAGGGCTTCGAAGGAATGTCCGTTCACAATGGACGCGTCGCCGATCACGGCAATGACATGTTCGTGCGTCCCCTTGAGGTCGCGCGCCGCGGCCTGTCCGAGCGCGACGGAAAGCGCACTGCCCGCATGGCCTGCAATCGCCGCGTCCGCCTTGGACTCGAGCGGCGAGGTGAACGGCGAGATGCCGTCCAGTTGACGCAGCGTGTCAAACGCCGCATCGCGTCCCGTCAGCAGCTTCCACGCGTACGCCTGATGGCCGACATCCCAGATGACGCGATCCGTCTCGGGATCGAAAACTTCCGCGAGCGCCATCGACAGTTCGACCGCCCCCAGCGACGACGCGAGGTGTCCGCCGTTCTTGAGAACAACGTCCAGAATACGTGCGCGAATCTCGTCTGCCGTCATCATTTCCGTTTCAGCACCAGCAAGGGTGTCGCGTTCTGCCCAAAGTTCTCCTCACGGAACGCCGGCTCGTAGGTTGGCTCCAGAAGACGGTAATAGTCGAGCTGCGTCGTAACCGGTCGCTCCGTACAGGCCGGCGGCTCGATCGCAAACGAATAGCCCGAAAGTGCCGCGACGGAACACGTCTCGTGCGCCGACGTCAGAAGCTGGCGCCATTCAGCGTCGGACAGCATGGCGAACGGCCCCATCTCAAGTCCCTTCGGCACCTTGCGGTTCAGTTCGATCGCGAGATAGAGATCCTGCGTGAGCAGCGTCGTCCCGTTCGGATCGAGCGCCTTGATCTTTTGCGCGACATCGCGCAGCTGCGCCAGCTCTGTCTTCTCTTTCTTGAGCGACCAGAAACGGTCCTGCCCGTTCGTCATCCACTTCTCGAGAAGCGGCGACCCGAAGCTCGACGCAAAGCAAAGCCCAAGAACGAGAAGCACCCCGTACCGCGGTGCGTCCTCGCCCGCGGCGCTTCCAAGCCCCCACCCCCTCACCAGCCCCACGGCGGCCACGACCGCGAGAAGGCCCATGATCGGCACCTGATAGTCTTCGTACGGAAACGGCGCAAGCATCTGCACGGCAAAGACGGCGAGGAACGAGAGAAGAAGGAGCCGCATCCTTCGCCATTCCGCCACGCCCAGCCCGAGCACGACGAAGACCGGCAGATACCACCGCACAAGCCGGCTCAAGCTCCCGACCGTCCAGACGATATCCGACCCGCCGCGCGAGGAGTGATAGGTCAACGCCGCGAGGAAACCGTCATGCAGCGCAGGGCTGGACCACAGCGTCCCCAAAAGAAGCCCACCGAACAACAGCCCGCTCAACACGAACACGGGCCAGCCGCGCCGTCCCTTCCAGATTAGCGCGACCGCGACGACCGGCAGTATCGCGCCAAGCGAGAAACGCGTCCCCGCCGCCAGCACGAAGAGAAGAGCCGAGAGCGCAAAAGCCCAAGCACGTTCAAACGAAAGCAAATAGAACCCGACCATCACCAAGAGCCCCGCGAGCGCATACGTCTTCGGGATCGCGAGATAGTAGAGGTGATAGAGGTTCGTCGCGAGCAGCAGGAACGTGACCAATCCCGCCCGGGGAGGAGGCGCCCCCGCCTCCTCAGAACAAAACCGCTTCGCCAACCGCTGCGCAAGACCACAGGCGAACACAATCCCCATAAACCCGATCAACAGATTGAAGATGCGGGCTCCCAAAAGTCCATAGTCACGCCAGATTCCCGCGAACACCGAATAGACATACGGCATCACGGGCCCCTGTGTAAAGAAGAAATCCCGATACGGCAGCTGCCCTTCGGACACCAGGTTCGCGGCATAAAGATACCAGCCCTCGTCCTGGTTGAGTCCGCCCATCCAAACCGCGGCGAAACCCAATACGACGAAGGCGAGAGCCGCCATTGTCCAATACCCCTTCATTGAACTGATATTATACCATAAGTTAGGCCCGGGGATGCGCCTTGGCGTAGGTGTCCTTCAGCCGCTCGACTGAGACATGGGTGTAGATCTGGGTCGTCGAGAGCGACGCATGGCCAAGCATTTCCTGCACACTCCTGAGATCGGCGCCGGCATCCAGGAGATGGGTCGCAAACGAGTGCCGCAACTTATGCGGCGAAAGGTCGGTCGGGAGCCCCGCCTCGGCCCGAGTTTGCCACTTGAAAATCTCAAAATCGCGTTTCCGCCCAAGCCCGCATACGTTTTTCGCTTGCGGTTTTTTTTTAATGCGTCAGCCCTGCGATGGCCTTCGCCCCGTGCGCACCCCATCGGCCAATTAAAAGCCCGCCATTAGTGGGATCTACGAAACGCTGCGGCAGCGTGCTGATGCCGTCGCAGGGCGGCGGCCTGTTCGGCAGTAACCTCTCCTTCGGCAAGGCGCGCGTCGATGCGTTTGAGCTCGTAAGCGAGGGCCACGTCGATTTGCTTCTCGCGGGGAGTGCGCACATCCATCCCTGCGGCGGCCTTCACCCTTCGCTGTTCCGAAGCCGGGAGGACGGACAGCGGATAGCACCGCCCTGCGATCACGAAATGACCGTTCGTCACGGAACTCAACTCGCCGCTCACCACATGTCCCGCGTGATTCGTCACGGAGAGCAAGGCGAGATGCACGCCCAGACATACGGTGAAGACCGCCTCGACCGCGCACTTCCGGAATTGCGCCAGCTCGCGCCGCATCACTCGCGCCCCTTCATTCCACCTTGACCTTGTAAAAATGCTGCGGGCCGTCCTTCTTCACAAAGATCGTGCGGTACCCCACCTCCGCCGGACCGGTATTGAGATAAGTGGATTCGGGCGGCTTGGACGGATCTTCGGCAAAGGGGATCAGCCGCCAGACGCTTTTCGCGAGCGAATCGGCCGCCGCCACGGAATAACTCCGCCCTTGCACGACGGGCACGCGCAATTTGACGTAATCTTCAATGCCCTCTTCACACGCCATCTGCCGCACGCTAAACCGGTCGGTCGCGTCGCACGGATTGGTGCCGGCAATGTATTCAGCATAGTTGCTCTGGCCGTCGCCATCATAATCGGCCTGCGCATCGTAAGGGCCGTCAATGCCCCTCTGCCACATCCAATACTCAATCGATTCGAGATATTCATCGGCCACACCATCCTTGTCGGCATCGGAAGCGAGCACGATGTTCAACGTCTTCGTCTCGCCAGGATTGCCAACGATGGCATCTTCTTCCGCGACAAGCCCCGCATAGATCTTGCCGTCGGGATCGACAAACTCGAAAACGACCTTTTCGCCGACTACCGCCGTGCCCGCCACCGCCCGGCTCATGACCGGCAGCGTGACGACATAATTGCAGCGCGTGAAGCCCCGCGTCTGCGTGAGCGTTTTCGCGAGCAACTCGCCGGAAAGATTCTTCACCCGCACTTCCACCGCCGCATTTTCATCATACGCGATATGCGCATAGTCAACGATGCGTCCGGCAAACGCGAACGGCACCAAAGCGACGGGCGCGGACGCCGCACACGCCGCCTGCGCGCACGCGAGAACCCCCACGCAGACCCCGCCAGCAATCGCCCTCCAAAGTTTCATGATCGACGCTCCTTTCTATCAATTGCCCGACGTCGAATACGTCTTAAACCCGATGCGGATGTCGCTGACGGGTTTGAGGTCGAGCTGGCCGTCGCGATTCTCGTCGGAGCCGCGAATGAACACGGAAAGCGCCTTGTCGCGATCAGCGTTCATCGCACCGGCCGGAATCACCAAGAGCCACTTCGTGTTCCACACGCTGCGCCCAACGAGACGCGTCGCATCGAGGCACGTCTCCGTCGGCTCGCCCCCGGCCGGGTCGAAGTAGGCGCGGAAGGACGGATGGCGGCGGATGCGCGCGGCGCTGTCCGCGCCGACGTAATCGCCATCGAGCATCGACGGCACCCACGCGGCATTGTCGAGATGACCCGAGCCAATCGCATACGGCGCCGGCACCACCTGATCGACGACCGAGAACTGTAGAATCGTGCCTTCCTCGGCACCGGGCACGCGCATGCGGTCGTTGCCGATGGGCACGAGATACGCGACCGGCGTCGTGGAGAGCTGCACGTTGCCGGTATAGCCGCTGGCCTTCGCGTTGTAGCCGTCAAACCACAAGCCTGCCGCCGCGATGCGCGTCGCGTACCACGTCGAATCGTACGTCGCGTCGCCGCCGGCGAGATCCTTGCCGAAGAGGTTCTTGGCGAAATCGATCGTCGTTTCGAAGGGAATGATCAGGCCGGGCTCTTTGTCCTTAAGCCCATACTGACTGTAGAACGGCTGGCAATAGCGGATGAAGTTGGCGTCCGACTGGATATCCTCGACCCAATACTTAGCCAGTTCCTGCGCCCAGGCCTCATCGCCTTTTTCGTCCCCGAGAATCCGGAAGCACTCGCGCCGGAGCGAGAACCACGTGGCGTAGTTCTGCGGATTGTTGATGCCAAGACGCGGCTTGAGCGCCTGCCAGTTCGCGTCCATCTGCGCGAGCAGTCCGGCCAGCCCCGCGTCGCCCGCCGAAGCCACGATCGGCTGGCCGTCCGCATCGAAATCGCCGAGCGCGCGCGCGGCCACAATCTTCGCCTTGAACGCGTCGCCAGCGGCGGGATCGCTCGACAAGAGCGCCGTCTCGTAGTCGTAGGCCTGCGCCGCAAGAAACACGTAGCGCTGCGCGAGCGCGAAGCTCTGGCTGTAACGGCTGAGCGCGGCATTGCGCTGCAGACGGAAGAACATGTCGTTGTAACGAGCTTGGGCAATGCGGTTGGCATGCACCTTGCGCGCGGCTTCGCGCTCGGCGAGGCACGTCTCGCCTTTGGCGACTTCGGCATTGTACGCCTCCACCGCCATATTCATCTTGACGATACTCGCCTGCAAGTCCGATTCCGCCTCGTTGACGGCGCTCGCCCGCTCGCGGACGCCTTCGACGATGCTGTTGATCTGCTGGTAGTAATCGACCCAGCAGTTGACTTCATCGAACGCATACGAAAGCGCGATGCCGGGAATGCTGGAGGTGATGAGCGAATTCTTCAGCGTCATCTTGGAGGCCGCCGTCGTGTTGTTCCCCGCCACCTTGATAGCGCTCATGGCCGCCTCCACAAAGGAACGCGGCGAGGTGATGACGGTCAAACCCGCGCCGACCGTGGCGGGAACGGCATCTTCGACCGCCTCAGCGCCTTCTTGATTCAAAGTGTTGAAGTATTCCAGCGAATTGAGCGCCATCTTGATGCCGGCTTCTTGATAGTCTGAAACCTGCTGGTAGATCGCCACGCCCTGCTTGATTCCCGCAACGGTGAAATAGAGCCACGACATCATCGTGTCGTAGAACATTTCGAGTTCAAGTTTCTTGACCCGGCTGTCGTACACGCGCCGGGCGATGAGATACTCCGAATAGGCCACGAGAAAATCGGCATACTTCTCCTGGATCGTCCCTTGCGTGAAGCGCGAGCCGGTGATCCGCGCCGGTTTGAGGATGATGCCGTTGGCGGAGCGCTCGAAGACGATAGAGACCTCGTGCTTGTTGTTGTCGAGTTCCCGCGACACATTGTCGCCCAAAGCCGCAAACACATTGTACCAGTGCCTCAGTTTGACGAGCCCCGAATAATAGGTGAGCGTGCTCGTCTGGGTGTCGGGCAGGTCGCTCAAGCCGAATTTCGCCAGATCCATCCACATGTAATGGATAAGGTCGGGTCCCTCGTAGCCTTGGACGTAGGTTCCGCCCGGCCCGATGTCGTCGGAATAAGGCGTGCCATAGTAGCCAATCAGCTCCTTCTCGAAGGCGGCCTCCTGCGCGGCGATAGCGTCTTCGTAGCTGTCGTTGGCTTCTTGCAACATGCGCAGACGGTTGGCGTTCTCCTGTGCCACGTCAAGCACTTTGCGCGCATTGCCAAGCGCGGTGGCCGCACGCTCGCGAATCTGCTCGTAATGGGTTTGCGTACCGTCGGACGCGCCAATCGGCGTGATGTCGAACGCAATGGCGCTGTCGCTGAGGCCGAGCGGATTCATCCCCGCATCGAGTTCGTCGAGCTGGCGCTGGACGCGTTCGGCCTGTGTGCAGATTTCGGCGAGTTCGTCGACCGTGCCGCGGTCGATCCGCGACAAGGCGCCGTCCTTGAACACTTCATTGAACTCGGCCTCATCGAGCTTGTTGGCGTCGATCGGCAACAGCGAATTGGCCGTCACCCAGTTGACGAGCGACCCGTAGCCGCCGCGCACCGCCCACTCGCCGTAGCCGAAGGCGCGCGCATCGTCTTCATCGAGATAACCGCTGACACCGCCGTTGTCGCGCCAAGCCTTGCGCGCCGTCAGATCGACGCAATCGGCCGCCGTCTTTGCGAGCTTCGCCGCGGCTTCCGAGAACTTCGCCTCTTCGTAGTAGTCGACGTTGACGGTCGAATCGGCCACCACCATTTCGCCCTGCGCCACCGGCCAACTGAAACACGGATTGCGAATCAGACGATACCACCCCTTCAGCGCCGAGAGATAGTGTCCATACGCATCGCCATGCCCTTGCGGATAGAGCACCGCCGCCTGCTCTTCGCCGAGTACGGTCTTCTCGGTGCCTTCGATATTGTAGTTGACGGCGTAGGCAACCTCGCCGGCCGTGATGCCCTTGGTAAAATTCCACAGCAGGCGGTTGTAGTACGGCGCCATCGTGACGACGGGCGCCGATTCGCCCGAACGGCCTCGCAGGAGCGCGAGCTCTTCGTCCAGAAGCGACGGTACCTGATTGTCGAAGCAGAACAGCGCCGAACTGAGCTGCGCCGCTTCGACTTCGGGCGTATTGTCGCCCTCGAACGCCTTGTTCGAGCCGATACCGATTGTTGGGTTCTTGGCGTCGGCATAGGCTTCGTCGCCCAAGAGCGCATACAAATCCTGCAACCGTTCGACCGCCAGCAGCAGCTGCTTGTTGGCGTCGGTGTCGTTGATGCCGAGCGCGAGCGAAAGCGACTCGGCCTTGTTGAGAATCGTCTCGTACAGTTCGATGAGACCCACCGAGGTCATGTTGTCCTGGTTGAGCGCCACGTCGCCCGTGTAGGGACGCCCCGCAATCTGGATCATCGAGATCGGCGTTTCGACCTTGTTCTCATAGAGGTCGGTCATGCGCTGGTTGAACGGCGTGATGTTGTTCAACACGCGCTGCACCCAGCCTTCGGCGAGCGCGGGCGGCGCGCACCATTCGGACCACGCCGAGCCCATCGTGCGGTAGGCCGGCGAATTCGTCGTGGCGCGATAGCGGCAAATCCAGTAGGTGTTGACCATGTTCGCCAGCGTATCGCCCTGCTCGCCGATCGTAAGGCGTACGTTACCGTGCCCGAGCGTCGTCGCGTCGGGATCGTAGCGGCGCGAATAAATGCCGAGCTCGTCGTATTCCATCGGCACCGTGCCGTCGGCGTTGGGACGCGCCTTGCGCCATTCGAAATCGAAGCCGTCCGCCTCGCCGCCGAATGCCTCGGTATACATCACCGTCAGTTGCTGCGAAAGGAGATTGACTTCATCCTCGCGGGTGACGATGCGCCCCTTGTAATACTTGGGCACAACCTTGAAAACGTGCATGTTGATCGGGTCGCCAGCCGTCACGCCCATCGCGACATTCGTCGCGTCGTTTTCGATCAGCGTGACGTAATTCGTGCCGCCCATCGCCGTCAACGCATAATGGTCGACCGGCGCGTAGACCATGCGGATTTCGCTACTCGCGATTGTGGCCGTGCTCGGACGCACCGCGCACCTGGCTAGTTGATTCACCGCAATGCCCCACGTGGCGTAGGCCGCCGCTTCGGACGCGGCGACGTCGTGCGAAACGAGCTCCAGAACCTTGTCGCGATCCTGCCGCGACAGGACGTTCGGGTAGAGAAGCGTCGCGCCCGCCGCCGAACTCTCGCGTTCGCCGATAAAGCAGAGCTTGCCGTTGGTGCTGTCGAAATACAACCGTTTGGAGAGGTGCGGCGGCAATTCGGTGAAGTAATATTTGCCGCCCTTCGTGGTGAGCCCGCCATTTTTGTCGGTGGAAAAACCCAGTTTCTGCAAAACGTCAAACGCGAACGGTACGCTTTGCATCACGGTCGGATCCGTCAGCAAGACAACGTCCTCAACCTCGTTTGGATCGGGATAGACAACCGCCATCGACTTCGCATTCCATACTTCTGGCAGACCGTCGGCGGCTGTAGTCAGCGTCTGGCCAATGCGCATTTCTGGCACATTCTCCGGCCACAGGACGTTCCAAGTCCAAGTCGCGGGCTTGGCCATGAGCGGATCGGTCTCTTGCCCGGTCTGTCGGTCGAGGAGCGCCAGCCACGGAATGGGGTCGCCGACATCCGGTTGCTGCGCCGCGGTCAATTGCGGGAAGTCGAAACCGTCCTGCATCGCATAATACTTATGGAAGCCGAGCGTACCGGCGGCGCGCGCCCAAATCTGCCCCTTGCGGTCGCGGTAGGCGACGCCGGGCTTGCCCTGGACACTATCCCAGAAATCTTCTTCCAGCCACGGATTTTCGAAGATGTCAAACGGATGCGGACCCGGCAGCGCCCGCCCCGCCGTGCAGTCCGCCCCAAGCGTCTTCCAGACGTCGTTGGTCAGCACGACCTCGTACATCTGCAAACAGGAACGCCCGCCGGACGTATACTCGACAAAGGCCGCTGGCGGCGGCGCGCCGTCTTCATTGAGATCGGTGCGGAGCGCCCACGTCACGTAGCCACCCGAACCGGACAGGATGAGCGCATGCTCTTCGTTCGGATTGTAGCCGGGTTTGGACGGATCGTTCTGGCGGTAAATCTTCGGCGTTGCGTCCGCCACGATCACGCCCGTGCCGCGCGCAGGCGCGCCGGGTTCGACAAAGGCCACATTGATCGCCCCGCACTCTTCGCCATGCACGCGCTCGAAAAAGGAACGCAAATCGAACTGGTTGTTCTGGATGATCGGATTGAGGTCGATGCCCATGCGGAAGGTATAATAACCGGTGAGATTCGCCTCTTTACCGGAAAGGATCGTATACCGCGACGACGCGATTTCCTCCGCCGTCAGCGCGCGCGACCGAAAGGCAATTTCCGCCACTTCGCGCCCTTCGGCGACGCCAGCGCTCGCGTCCGTTGGCGCAAGGGCCGGATTCGCGCCGACGATGTTTTCTTCGAGGAATTGGGCCAGACGCGGCGCGAGCGTATTGTTGACGCAATTTGTCACCGCTTCGCCATCCAAGTAAAGCGTTGCGCACGCCGCATTGAAGGTCAGCGCGATATGCGTCCATTCATTCACCCGTTCGACCGCCGGCATTGGCGCAGCAAGCAGCACCTCGCCCAGCGAGCGGACGACGAGCTGCCGATTCGTTTCAATCGCGATCGACAACGGTGATAGGCCATAGCCATCTTTATCGGACTCAAGTTCGAGACCGAGCCACATCAGGGCCGAAGGCTGGTTGATGGTCTCCTCCCCGCCTTCGTCATGCATGCCCGTGCGCGTCCAGAAGGAAATCGTCCCCTCGCCGGCCGGGAAGTAGCGGCGATCGGCGAGCCGCAAGAGCGCATGGCGGCGGTCGAAATAGGCCGCGCCGTTCTGCTGGTAGATGGTCTCGTTAGCACTGCCTTGCTGGGAGGCGATGACGATCTGCGGCATTTCGTTCGCCTCGGGCCAGATCGGACGGTACACCTGCGGCAGCACGGGCACGGTAATCTCCGCCGGCGCATCCGGGCCAATGCGCGCGCGCTCACTCCACCACACTTCAATCGTCTTGCCGTCCGCCGCAATCGCGTAAATCGCCGAAGGCGCTTTCGTCGTCGAGGTCGCTGACCCAGACGACGCGGTATTGGTCGTCATGTTGCCCTGATTCTCGTAGTAGAGATTGACGTCGTAGGTTTGCGCCGAAACCGGCTTGTAGATGTAGCCTGCGATATCTCTCACGGCGCTGAAATAGGCGCCGGAACTCGTGCCGGAGCGGGAGCCGGATCGCAGCGTCAGCTCGCGCCCGACCGTGATGCGGCTCGATTTGAGCGTGTAGTAATCCGCATTACTGCGGAGGATCGAGTGGATCGGCAAGAACCAAATGTTATCTTCGGCCTCGAGCCGCAACAACGACCAACCCTCGCCCTTGGTGTAGAACGAGTTGTCGCCCTCAACGGCCATCGCGTGGCCTTCGGGCTCCTGATACTTTTGCAACTCGGCGGTGTAGACTTTGTCGAGATGGATTTTCGCGCCATAGTCGCGCGCGCCGTTGGCATCCTGCACATCGCCACGGACGTAAATCTGCCCGTCTTTGGGCCAGTCGTTCTCGTATTGATCGTACTCGAACGGCCATTGCACGCCCATCGCGTCCGTCTCCATCCAGTAGATCGACGCGAGCCACCGCTCGCCGACCGTCGGACGCAACGGGAACACGGCGTTGTGCTTCGGCGAATACGAGTGGCGTCCCGTATGCTGGTAGAGATAATTACCGCGATTGTCGGTCGCATCGCCAATGCCGGTCGCCACGCGCGGCACGAGCCCTTCAATCGAATAGCCTTGGCCATCGGGACGCAACGCTTCGCCGATGACGCCGCGTCGGGCGATGGCCTCAGGTTTGCGCACTTCGACGACTTGTACCGCGAGGATATTGGAATAGCTACCAGTATCGTAATAGACCATTACGCACTGGCCTGACAGCTGGCCGGCCGCGTACAAGACCTGCGACTCGGGGTCGACGTACAGTCCGCTCACGATCTTGTTCTTCGTCTCTTGGGCCACCCCGCCAGTGATGTTCGTTTCAGTGCCGTAGCGCAAGGTCAACAGCTCGGCGTTGCCCATGAACTTCACGAACTTGCCGGAGAGCGAAATCGGCGGTGCGTTGTACGGCGAATCGGTCCAGTAGATGCGCCGCGGACGCCCCGAGCCGCTCATCGCGACGGTGTAGGTCATCTTGTTAGTCGAGCCGTCCTGCAAAATCCATTCAAAGGTCTGCGACCCGCCAGTAATCGCAAAGATGCCAGGATCGTTGCCGTCAGTGTTGAAGAGAAAACCCGAAACGCCGCCGTTTTCCGCCGTCAACTCGCAGTAGCGGTTGTAGGTCGCGAACCAGTCGACATTATCCGGCGCATCAATCCGGTCCGAAAGATAGTATTCCGGCTTGGCGCGCTCCCAGGAAAAGCCCACTTCCGCTTCCGCGAGCAGCACGTCCGTTCCGGTGGCATCCACCTGCTCGTTGGCCGCATCGGCGACGGCAAAGCCGGCGGTCGCGACGAATACCGCGTTGGCAGCGAGCCATTCGTTCCCAGCCGGGTCGTCGACATCGCGAAGGCGCGCCGGGCGCGGCGAGCCGAGCGTGTAGGTCGGCGACTCGGCCAATGCCGGCGCGAGCAAGCCGGCGACAGCCGCCAACAAGAACCATTTTCTCATGGCAATCCCTTCATGTGCACCTTAGAGCTTCATGATGAAACACAGCGCATAATACGGCGGACGGTTCTCGTGCGGTTTGTCGTCACCGGCGGGAGATGTCCGGAAATATGCCGACCCCCCCTTCAGCTCGCTTTCGGCATCATACCCGAAAGCATCGCGTTCCTTGCTGGCGCCTTTCCACAATTGATCGTCACCGAAGAAGCTGTGCTGGTGGCGTGGCATTTCATCGACCGTCAGCTTGACCTTATCCGAACCGCCGGTCGCGCCGACCGCATAGGAAGATCCCGCGCCCACGATAAAGCGATCGCGCAAATCGGGCGTGCCGTTCGCGCCGTTGCAGAGCGCCCAGCCCGAAGGAATCGACGCTTGGCTGCCGCTCCACATCACGATGACGCCTTTGGGCAAGATCGCCGAGACGCCGCCGATCGTGAAGGTGGAGTCCGACGGCATGGCCAGCGACCCGCCCGTGAGATTCAGTTCGCCCGTCACCCGTACGTCACCGGCCAGCACGGCTCCGTCCGTCACCGAGAGCGTCTTCACCGTGTTCGTGCCGTTGACGACGGCATTGCCCGTCGTTTCGGTGGCATTGAAGGTCGCCTTTCCGGTTACCGTAAAATCGCGCTTCGCAAGGCTCACGTCATACGCATAGCTCGCAAGCGGCACCGAAAGAATCTTCTGGCGCGGACGGATCTCGCCCGACGACCCCTGCACCGTCAGGCCAATGTAGAGCGTGGCGCCCGCATGGGCCGCAATTACGGCGTCAAGCTCCTGATCGAGTCCTTCAATGGCGCTACCCGCAGCATCGCTCAATTCGACGTTGAAGAGACCATCATCGTCGAGCAACACCGAACACTTGCGTCCCCAAAGCGCCGTTTCGCTCGCGGGGCCATCGTAAATCTTGAACGAAATCACCTGATTCTTCACGCTAACCGCCTCGCCTGTCGCACCGCGCAATACGCCTTGATACGAGAACGATGTTGCGGCCGTCGCCAAACCTGCCGCAATCATTCCTGCCATCGCCACCATCAGTTTTTTCATCGTTGTCTCCTAGTACTGTAATTGTCAAATTCGTGCTTAATAAATGGTTGACCGTTCCCCGTTCATCACTTCTCGACACTCGCGGAGCTGATGCGCTTCATCGTGAACTTGCCGCGCGCACGCAGCGTGCCTTCGTGGCGGAGTCCGCCAAATTCCCAGATCAGCGTGCCGTTCAAGGTCTCCTCGGGATGCCAGGCGGTGCCAGACGTGCCGTCCCAGACAAACTCCACGGTGTTGGTAATCGAAAACGACTCCGGCTTGATCGTGCCGGCATAATTGCCCAGATTGTCGCCCGAGGGCGAAGGCGTCTCGAAATCAAACCGTTTGCCGTCATGCTGCGGATGTAGCGCATGGCGCATTGGATTGACGTTCGATGTCTCAGCGACCGTAAACTGGAAGCCTGCCGTCGTGCCGAAACTGCCGGACGTGGCAGGATACTTCACCGGGTCGGTCGGCAGAAAAGCCGTGGAAACACGACGCGGCTCCGCGAGTTTCACGTCGCTCGTCTCGGACCCCGCAATGACGTGCAGTTTCCCTTCCGCGTCGCGTCCGTACCAGAACCGCTGCAACAGCATCATCGCGCCTGCTCGATCGACATACAGCGGCAAGCGCACTTTCATCGTGCCGCCGGCGGCAACTTCCGTCGTCGGGATGGATACGCCCGCGCTCTGAATCTCATTGGTAATCGTTGTCGTCTCACCCGTCACCGAATCGACGATGTTCGTGATTTTCAGCACCGTATTCGTAACCGCCACCGGCGCCCCGACAAAGGTGACGGTATCAAGTTCGGCGGATGCCAGCCAAATGCCTTTGGGCCACGCGTTGGCCGCGGCTTCGCCCCCGTCGCTCGTCGCCTCGATAGGCAAAACAACCTGCATCGCCGAGCCGCCATCGACATCGGTGATTTTCAGCAGTCCGCCGTAGTACGTGCCGGCGGCGCCGACGAGCTGGCGGCGGTCGAGCGCGAGTTGCAGCTTGAGCGTCGCGCCCGCCGCGATTCGGCCGCGCCAAGGCGCAGCAATCGAAAACGCCGCCCAAGCATTGGTCGCGGCCGCCGCCACCGTCGTCGCATCCCGGATCATCAGGCCAGATACGACTGGCGGAATCGCCGACCATGCTTCGTCAATGCCCGCATCCAGTGCCACCTGAACCGACCGCGCCTGCGCGCCGTCATTGCGCACGGTCAGTGTCGCAAGCGCCGTCTCATTGCCGAAATCAATGCCCCCGGCGGGTGAGACGTTCAGTACGCCGCTCCAATCGCTCACCTTGGATGAATCAGCCAGAATCACCGCGCCGTTCGCAACTGTTTCGTTGCCATAGACCGCACGGAACTTCGGCGCGGCGCGATCCAACCCCCACATGATTTTGTACTCGGTGTTATCGACATCGACGCCGTTCAGATAGTCGGCAATAGTCGTCTCGCCGTACGTCGAGAGCCCGACGAAATTGAGTGCCGCATCGGGCGACGTGCGATGCCAGGTAATCGCCGGCGCGACGGGCCGACCGTACACCGTGCGGGAGAACGCATTCGTCGCGAAGCAAACGCAGATTGCATTGCCCGGCAGCGCGGCGATCGTGGAGACGCCCTTGCCGCTACGGTACCACACCTTGTAGCCGGCCTCGGACGAACCTTCCGAAGACGCCGCGCCCGTATACTGCCGCGTCTGCTGAAAGACGGCTGGATCGTACACACCCACGAAATCGACCGGCCAATCGGCGAACAATTCGTCGGCCGAACGCGCGGGCGCGACATTCAGGTAAAACGCATTCCAACCCGTTTTAAGGGCGACCGGCTGGCTAAAGGCGACCGCATCGGCGCGTGCGGCCGAAAAACCGGCAGACAAAACGAGTCCGGCAACGGCGCCTCTCCAGCCACCTGTCATGACTTGCCATTTCATATCGTATCAGGACACCTTCTTGCGGCATCTGCGAGCCCCACCGCACGGCGTGACACACCCGTAGACTAATCAACTTCAACTTTTGCGTATTATAGCACCCCCAAACGCGAGAAACAAGCCGAAATCGCGCGTTGTTTCACCAACGCAAGCCCTAGGCCGTGAACGGCAGGAGGCGCAGGCCCCTCCCGAGTTTGCCAGTTGAAAATTCCAAAATCGTGTTCTCGACCAAGCCCGCATGC
>CAMAHK010000043.1 GCA_945834475.1 uncultured Verrucomicrobiota bacterium | reverse complement strand
GTTCTATTCTCTTTTTCGTTGTCCATTTTTGCATTGTGCATTTTTGCGTTGTGCATTTTTGCGTTGTGCACTATTGCACAATGCGCGTATGATACCACGAAAAGAATGCCCATGTCAACGGCCAACTTGAATATCGTCCATGTCGCGCCCCGCACAGAATTCTCATTCTGTTTCCTCTATGTCATAGACTCGGACATAGTCCACCAGGAACTCGTCGCTCGCCTTGGCGACGGCTTCAAGCTCGGGGACTCCCTTGCCGGTCATGTGATCGTTGCTCCACTTCGATTCGTCAAGCGAATCCCCGTCGAATTCGTCGTGCCAGACGAGGCCGAGCTTAACGCCCTTGGGCAGAAGCGACGGCTCGCGTCCCTCCACCGCCGCGACACGCTTGCAGACAAGCGGGAACGCGTCAAGATTGTGAACCGTCTTCTGTCCAGCGCCGTGTGCGGCAAGCGCCATCGCCGCCGCAAGAATTGTTCCGCACAGGATTCTCATTTCGCCTCTCCGATAAGGGTTATTGCAAGAAGGTTGCGCCCTTCACGCAGTTTCGCCCACGGGATGAAGCCGTCCGGCAGCGTCTCGCCGTTGAGCGCGAATCGCGCGGACGAGCCTACGCCGGACATTTCGATGTCGAGCGCCGTTCCGCGCAGGGAGAGTCCCCGCACGGCGAACGGCTTACCGTCGTTCATCGGATGAAACGAAACGCCCTCTTTGGCGATTCGCATTCCGAGCCAGAGGTCGAGCGCGTCCGCAAGCCATCCTTTCGCCGCGAAGAACTGCTTGTTGCCGAGCTCGTCAGAATAGTCGGAAGAATCGAGATTTACCGCGTCCGCAGTCTGCCCCTCCGGATATGTCAGGACGCGAGCGTGGCGCGAGACGATGTTTCTGAAGTCGGCTATCGCATCAACGCGCCCCGCCGCGTTCATGGCGTTCCAGTACGTGCGATCAGTGACGGGATAATAAGACCCGAGCTGGTTGCCGTCCGTGCACCACGACTTCGTTCGCCATCCGAACATGACGAGCCTGTCGCCCATAAAGAACTCGCGCTTTAGATAGTCTGCGGTCGTTTCTTCCGAGAAGCCCTTCGCATGGCTGTATATGTCGCGCCCGAACGGCGAGACATGGAAAAATCCGTAAAGCGGATAATGCTCGCGACGGCATCCGTTCGCAACGTCCCACGAGTCGGCCCACCAGCCTTTCTCCGCGTTCCAGAGCCTGGCGGCAACGGCCCTGCCAACGGACTCAACATCCTCTGCACCCTCGCCGAAGAGTTCAAGCCACGCGCAGAGCCCCTGCCAGTACACAGCGCAGTTGATAAGCGCGATGTCATCCTTTTGCTGGTCTACCGCATACGGGTTGTCAGGGTAATAGCTATACTTGTGGGGAAGGAGATCAGAAACGTCGGCGGACGCCTTCGCACGTTCGACGAGCTTTCTCGCAAAGCCCATGCACTCCGCCTTGAACGCCTCGTCGCCTGTTGCGTTTACGTAGTCGTTGAGCAAAACGACCCAGAAAAGCTGCACCGTCGGCGGCATAGTGTACGATTGCCCCGGCTCGTCGCCGCCCTTGCCCTCGAACTTGAACGACGTGCCGTAGGCATGGAGAATGCCGGCCTCCTCGCTCGCGGTGTCGCGGAAGAACTTGAGCATCCTCTTCACCTCAGTAGCGCGTCCGCAGAACGCAAGCGTCCCCGCATGGACTATCGCGTCCCATCCCCATACCCAGTATGTCGGCGAGGCGCGGAAAGCGCCAATGCCATCTACTTCAAATGCCGCGCTCATCGGCGCGACATGTCCGAGCCAGCCGTCCACCATGGCATCGCCGGTCTCGAAACGGGCGTCCTCAGCGTGGCGTTTACGAAACTCCGCGAAAACGCGCTCGACCCTCGCCTCGGAAAGTTCTTCGCCATCCTTCCTGTCGAACACCCACCAGAACAGATGCCTGTCGCCGGACTCGGTCTCTTCCATGTTGAAGCGGAAGTTAGGCCGGTGGTCGCCGTTCCTGTAGGCGAGCGGCTGCGGCGGACGGTCGTTCAGCGGAAAGGAAACGGGGTTCATCGATCCGATTTCCAACGCCACTTTCGCGCCGCCGTCGAATTCCGCCTCGGCGACAAGTCTTCTCCCGCATCCTGCAACTTTACACTTTGCATTCTCAACATTCAACTTTCCACTTTCAACTCTCCACTTAGCCCCCTGACCCATTCCGGCCTGCATCTGCACGATTCTGCAACGCACTGACTTCTTCTGCGGATTCTCGACAACTGTTATCCGGCGGAACGCGACATTCCTGTCGAGGACGAATTCATGACGCAGCTTCACGCCCTCGATCACGCATTCACTCGCGTAGCCGAACGGATAGTGGACGGTGTTCTCGAACGTCAGCCTGTACGGAACGTCGTCTATCAGAACATACGGCGCGAAACCGTGCATCCAGGGGCTCCGAGGGTCTAGTGTCACTCAGGCGCGCAGGATGCCGAGCTCGAAGGCGCGGGTCACGGCGGAGGCGGAGTTGGTGCAGTCGAGCTTGCGCTGGATGGACTTCGTGTGGCTGCGCACCGTCTCGGAGCTGATGCCGAGGATGATGCCGATCTCCTCGTGGGTCTTGCCCTGGGAGATGTAGCGTACGACCTCCGTCTCGCGCGGACTCAGCGGACCGGTCTTCACCTCGTCAAAGCTCTCGGCGATGAAGTCGCCCTTGCGCGCCGCAAGGCGAATCGCGGCGACCAGCCGCTCCCAGTCGATCGACTTGGGCAGATACCCGCGGGCGCGGAACTCGCGCGCCCGCTCCTCCTCGACTTTGAGCGGCATCCCGGCGAGCATCAGCATCCTGATGTCGGGATGGGTGCGCTGGAGCTTCGCCAGCGTCTCGAAGCCGTCCATGCCGGGCATGCGGATGTCGCTGACAACGACATCGGGGGCGCCCTTCTCCCTGATGTACGCCACCGCCTCCGCGCCGCTCGGCACCGAGGCGACGACCGAGAAGTCGTTTTCGTTCTCCAGCATGGACGCCATGCCCTCGCGCACGAGCGGATGGTCGTCGACGATCATGATCGTAATCATAGCGGTATCCTCGCCGTTACCGTCGTGCCTTCGCCCGGCACGCTCGCCACCGTCAGCGTGCCGCCGAGGCCTTCGGCGTGTTTGCGCATGTTCTCCAGCCCCAGATGGCCGGCAAGCCCCCCCGCCTCAAGGTCGAAGCCGCAGCCGTTGTCGCTCACCCCGAAGATGAGCAGCTCATCGGCAAAGTCGACGACGACATCAACCTGCGTCGCCCCGCCATGCCTGAGCGCATTGCCCACGGCCTCGAGAAGGATCAGTAGCAGGGCGCCGCTCGCGGCGCGCGCGACGGACCGTTCGCGTCCACGGACCGTGAAGCGCACCTTGCCCTCCCACTGGGGCATCCGACCCGCCGCGTACTTGAAGAGCTCCGTCAGCGCGGTCGGCCCCTCGGCCTCCTCGGTGAGGCCCCACAGCGCCGCGCGCAGCTCGGCCTGCGTGTGGTTGAGGGACGCCCGAAGCCGCGCCAGCTGACCCTTCGCCGCCTCGGTGTCGCCCTTCTCCACCTTGCCCTGCGCGGCGCCCAGGAGGAACATGCAGCCCGCCAGCAGCTGCTGGAAGTTGTCATGCAGCTCGCCCGTCAGGCGCAGCCGCTCGCGCCGCGTGGCATCGGCCATCGCCCGCTCGATGCGCCGCTTGCGAAGCTGCCAGCCGACGGCGGCGAGGAGCGCGAGGAAAAAGGCGCCGCACAGGCCCAGCACCTTGAACGGCGTCCAGAACGGCGGCAGGCTGATGACCTGGAAGTCCTCGAACCGCGCCGGTAGGATACAGAAATTCTCGACGCCCGCCACCTCGTTTCCCTTCTCGGCCCGCACTGGCGTGTATACGCCCACACCCTGCACGCGCACGATCGCCCCGCGCCGGAGTCCCTCGGGGAGGGGCTTGTTCCATTCGATCGGCAACGCCACCTGGACGTTGCGGTGCTTCTTGCCGATCAGCACCTGCGTGTACGACTCGCGGCGGTTGACGTCCGACACCTCCCCCGCAACCGCCAGAACCGCCCCGTACCAGTCTTCAGGCCCCAGCGCCGTCGCGTACATGTCGTCCACGTTCAGGTTCCGGATGGACGGCACCCGCCCGAGACCGGTCTTTCGGACCGCCGCCTTCTCGATTCGCCGTTGGGCCGTGTTCTTCGGAACGATGCCGGAAATGTGAATGCGATCGCCGGCGTGAACGGACACGGGACGGTTCGTCTCGGCGACACGCCAGGCGTACCCCTTGTCGTCTATCACGAAGTAATAGGGATCGAACCCACGACGGAACGTGACGACACCGTCAAGCTCCAGCGGGTTGTCGGCGGTCGTGAAGAGAAGCGCGGCGAACAGGATGGCGAACATACGCGTATTCTACCATATTCACAGCCGGCGCTTCATCAGCGTTCCCCAGCCGCTCCATTCGTACTGCCAGTTCGGCGCCTTGCCCCAGGTTTCAAAACCGCCGTTCTTCGCATTCTCCTGATCGATCGCCTTCTTCAGCCACGCCAACTGGTCCGGCGGAAGCTTCGCGTCATGGAGATAATGGGCGTAGGCCGCCTCCCGCGGCGCGCCAGGTCCGCCGAACTCGGGCTTGTCCATATGCGGCGCAAGGGACTGCCAGCGGCCCGACCGGTGACGCGCCCGGTAGAAGAGTCCGTTGTCGAACGTCGCCTCCCGCTCGTCGTCGGTGAATCCGCGCGGCTCCCAGGCACCGAAGTTGAACCGGAGATTCCATTCGAGTCCCTTCAGGATGCGGTTGTCGAGTGCACCGTAAAGATCGTCGCCCTGCAACCAGAACGCCTCCGCGATCGCGACCATCTGGAAGAGACCCGCCATGACATGTCCCTGGTCGCGGCTCGACTCCTGGCACTGTCCGTTCGCATAGATGTAGTAGCGGAGCTGCTCGTCATAGCCGTAGTCGGCAATCTCGTCCGCCTGGCCGAGAATCGCCCAGGTCCGCTGGAACGCATCCTCGTTCAGAAGCGGCCCGACGCGTGCGGGTCCCGAGACGTACGCCTCCTGGTCCGCGCGGTGCGGCAGTCCGTTCAGGTAGCGCCAGATGCGGTCGTACTTGCATTCGTCCTCGAGGAAGATCGCAATCGCCAGCGCCCCGCGGTACGCGAAGAGCCCCTGATTGCCGAAGCGCGCGGGATCGCCGTCCTTGATCATCGGATAGAAGACGTCGCGGAGCATCTTCGCGAAACGGACCTTGTCCGCCTTCGCCCAGCCCGGATAGTATCGCAGCAGCTCGGCGGCTTCCACGAGCAGATAGATCTTCCCGTTGTCGAGCGGCGCCGTGCCGCGGCTGTCGAGCGTCTCGTAATGCGAATTGGCGTTCAGGAATGCCGTCGCTTTTTCCGCATAGCGCACGTCGTCCGTCAGCCGGTAGAGAAGCGCCAGGTCGTGCGCACGCCGTCCGTCCATGCCGATCGTCCCGTTGCAGTTCGCTCCCACGAGCGATATCCCCCGGTCGAAGACCGGCGCCTCGAGGCTCGAGTACGGACTCGCCTTCAGCGCCGCGAAGGAGGACGCCCACGGCTCGCGACCCTCCGCGACGAAGGCGCGCGCACGGTCGATGTCCGCCTGCGAGACGTCGATGCCGGGATGGACGAACGTCCGGGCCCCGGCGGAGCAGACGACAAGGAGTGCGGACAGCAGAAGGACGGCGGTTTTCATCGGACAAGACGGTAGACGGTCAGGACGGACGGTTCCTTGCGGGCAAGATCATAGGACACGACCGCGATATCGATCGGACCCTTGAGACGCTTCGGCACGTCCTTGAGGACGATCCGCCCGTTCTCGATGACGGCCGGACCTTCGCGCACATAGGCACCGTATCCCGCGGGAACGGTCTTCGGGAAGGCCTTTGCCGACACGGTAAAAGTACCGCCGTCCTTCAAGTCCTGGCGCGGCCACGGGAGGTGGACGAGTCCCTGCTGGACGCTACGCTTGAACCCGTCCGGCCCGGGATAGACCATCTGGAACGTCGCCTCGCGACTGCGATAGCCGCGCGGGTCATAGCGGTTGTAGCGGACGGCCCACGTGTTCCCGCCCAGATGCTCGACCGGCCCCTGGATCTTCTGCAGGACCAAAGTACCCGGCGTGACCTCACGCCGGGCCGCGGTTACGGCAGACTGGCCAGCGCCACGGCGTGAGGTCACGCCGGGTACTACATTCGCCTCCCCCGCCTTCTTGCCGGTCCATGTCTCCGGTCGCCCCGGAGGTACGGTCGTCTCAAAAACCGGTTTCACCTCGAACGTCATGTCCTTCGTCCCGAACACGACCTGGAGATGCGCCTTCGGATTCTGCTCGAGCGTCTTACCCTCGTATTCATAGCCGAGGACAGTGAACTTGCCCTTCCCGCGCGGCAAGCTCTCGTAATCCGCCACCATTTTCGCCAGTTTCTCGTTCGGGTACCAAAAGCCGTTGACCGAAACGCCCGTGAGGGGACGGGGGCGTCCCCTCTCCCAAATCGCAGCCAGACCGGCGAACCACTTGCCCAACCCCTGACAGAGTTCGTCGGACCAGTCGAAGTGGCCGCCCCCGACATCCAGCCAGATAGAGAACGTCGCGTCCGGAATCTCCTTCATGAGGTCGCGCGCCTTCTCGCGTCGGTTGTAGCCGTCCTCGTATTCGCCCGTCACCAAGAGCAGCGGCACCTTCGCCCGTGCGGCGACTTTCGCCGGCTCCCAGCAGGGACGTCCCTTTGCAGGCCAATCGCCCTTGATCGACACCGCGCAGAAGGTCCGTTCGGGACGCGCCGCCGCGAAAAGGTACGGATACGTCGCCATCGCCGAGTGTCCGAACGGCGCGAGGGGGACAGTCCCCAGCTCGGGATGTCCCGACCTGTCGCCGAGTTCCCGAATGGCCTCCTCCATCGCCGCAAGCTCCGCGTCCGCGAGCTTGTCCCACGCCTGCATCACCATCGGCGTGATCCAGACGAGTCCGACGTCGGCCTTGGCGAGTTCCGCACGAAAGGCGGGATGCGCGAAGACGGGCTCCTCGAGCATGTTGTGCTGCGCGAGGACGAGTCCCTTCGCCTTCACGGTCGCGGGCGGCAGCCACAGGTACGCCCGCGGAGCCGCCTTCGTCTCCTTCGACACGATACCCGTCACGTCCGCCGCCCACTGATAGACCGCCTCCTCCGGCACCGCACCGAAGGCGGAACCGAACAGAAGGAGAGGAATGAGCCGCAGCAGAGTGCCGCCTCGGCGTGAGGTCACACCGGGTACTTTTTTAGTTCCAATAGACCACATAGCGCTCGTTGTGAATGGACCAGAGCGGCGAGACGACGATTCCGGACGGCGTCTTGAATGTCGGCTCGCCCCAATACGATTCGGCGTCGAAGGAGGCGTCGTCCCAGACCTTCTTGTGCTGCGGCGGCGGCTGAAGCCGCGTCCAGGTCTCGGGCGGCTCCAGCGCGACTTTCGTCAGATGCGGCGGCACCTTGTAGTCGTGGTCGAAATAGTTGAGCGACTTGATGTCCCAGGGCGAGACGTTCTCGCAGCCTAGTCGACCCGCAAGGAGGATGGGGCCGTAGAAGACGGCCTTCCGGTCGGGACGGTCTGGAGTCGACTCGGTGCGCAGCGAACAGGCGAGGTCGATCTCGATCACATCACCCGCAGTCACAGTATGCCAGGCATACGACGAAGTACCCGGCGTGACCTCACGCCGGGTCAGGGTAACAGCCGACTTGCCAGCGCCTCGGCCTGAGTCAGGCCGGGTACTCGCCCACCACGGTCTCCGCACGGCCACCGTGCCGCTTCCGCGCATCACGCGCAGCGTCGCCTTCTTCGATTTCGGGAAGTCCGTCTCAAGCCGCAGCTGCAGCTTGCCGTTGTCGAACGTCGAAGGAATCCACTGATTCACGTAGACCGTCCCGCCGACGTCGGCATAGATCAACCGTCCGACCTTGACATGGCTTTCCATCGCGCTCGCCTGGCAGCACCAGAAGCAGTCGTTTCCGCGGTTCTGTAGCTTGTAGGCCCCCGTCATCATCGGCAGGAAGTACGTGACGCGTCCGTCGATCGGTTCGGGCTGGGCGAGGATGTGATTCCACAGCGCCCGCTCCTGGTAGTCGGCGATCGCCGCACGCGGTTCCGCTTCAAAAAGCTGACGCGCCAATTTCAGAAGATTGTATGTGCAACACGTCTCGCCCGTCACCCCCGTCAGGTTGGCACCCTGTCGGTCCGGGCCGCGAAAAGCCTCCTTCGTTGACACGCACCCGGCCGCATAGAGGTAGTGATCTGTGACCGTCTGCCAGAAGAACTCGGCAAGCGCACGCGACTCAGGTGCCCCCGTCAGCTCCCATCGGCGCATCTCGGCGATGACCTTCGGGATGTATGTGTTGGCGTGTTTTCCATTGAGACAATCCTTCTTCGCCTTGAGCGGATCCATCACTTCAGGATGATAGAAGACCTCCGCAGCCGCGCGATGCCGCTCGTCCCCGGTGATTGCGTAGAGATTGAGGAGCGACTCGCCGATGCCGCCGAACTCGCGCTTGCGCATGGTCGCGGCCTGCTCGGGCGTAAGGGACAGTACTTTCTTCGCTGTCCAGTCGCCGAAGCGTCGCGCGACAAGAAGCGCCTCCTCGTTGCCGCAGAGTTCGTATTGGTCGATGAGTCCCTGCAGGATCTTGTGCTGCACATACCACGGCGCCCACACACGAATTCCCGCGATAATCTTGTCGATATCCGTCTCCGGGAACGCCCCGACCCAGCCCGTTCCAATCGCATCCTGACAGAGCTTCAGCTGATGCACGGCCACAGCGGCAGACGAGGTTCCCAGAGTACCCGGCGTGACCTCACGCCGGGACGCGCCAAGAACCTCCTCTAACGCCGCCATGCCCGAAAGCCAGTGCCCGAGGGTGTGTCCGCGCAGCTCCATGTCGGGCCGCTCCCACCCGCCGAGCCGCAGGATCGTGTTGGTGTTGCCCACGTCATCGAGCCCTGCCGTCACCCGGCAGGTCCACGTGAGGTTCATCGGATCGAGCGATTCCATCACCGCCCGCTCGCGCTTCAGGTTGTCAAGAAACGGCGAGGGCAGAAGCTTCACCACCGGCGCCGCATTCAGCGCCAGCGCACCGAGGATGAAAAGGGAAAGGATGGAGGGTCGTCTTTTCATGCATCCATTCTACAACCAGCCTACTTGCCGCAGATGCGCTTGAAGTCGGGGAGAACGGCATCCATCCAGATGTGATAGCCTCCCGGGTTCGGATGCAGGCGGTCCGTCATCGTGCCGCGGGTGTCGACCTTGCCGTTCCAGCCGTTTGGCGTCACCGCCCGCACGGCGGCCAGGGTCGTGCCTGCGGCGAGAACCGCCGCCCCGACGATTGCAATCCTGCGCATCTTTAAACCCCTTCCGGATCAGCGGAAGATCAGCGCAAATCCGTTCTTGACCCAGAAGAGCTGATAGATACCCTGGGCGTTCTTACGAATCTTCCACTTGCCTTTCGTCTCGCCGGCATTGAGTGCCGTGAGGTCGACGGTCGGCGCCGCCGCACCCGCCGGCACCTTCACGAGGTCATAGACCTGCTCCTTGTCAAGGTCGGCCTTCGCCGGCAACTCGACGGTGTAGTTCGCGAGCGCCGAAGCGGGAACCGTCGTCATGTCGCCCTTGAGCGTCGCACCGGGGGCAATCGTCACCAGGAAGCCCGTGAGGTCCGCATGGTTCTCGAAGGTCCCCTTCACGATCTCGATCGCCGGCGTGTTGGCCCCCGTCGGAATGGTCTTGCTCGTCTCGCCGACGAACTTGAAACCTTCGCCCAGCTTGAGGGAGCCCTCGCCGTCCTGGACGATCTTGACCTTGTGGTTGGCGACGGGCGTACCGTTGACGGCGTCGCGCACCATCAGCGTGCCGTTCAGGTAGCTCGCGCGCCCCATCGCGCCGATGGTGAGCTGGGCGCGAAGCTTGATGTAGGCGACGGCCTTTGCGCTCGGGAAGCGGATTGCGCCGAGGCGGAAGTCACCCGTCACGTCGTTCGCGCACTCGAAGTCGAAGATGCGCGTGCCGGCCGTCTCGGGATCGCCCAGGATGCCGAAGTCAATCGTATCGCTGCCGAGCTTCGCCGCGCTGTTCACAAGACCGCCAGCCGAGGTCTGCGCATAGGCGTCGAGGAAGTTGAGCACGCCCTTGAACGTGTCAAACTTCGCGTTGCCGTTGAGACGCGGCAGATGCCCCGCCCCCGCCGTCCTCACGTTGACGACGGAGCCGTCCGGGAAGACGTTGAGGTTCAGGTTCGGGCGCGTGTAGCCGCCGACGGTGGAGTCAATCGTCACGTTGAGCGCGCCGCCCGCTTCCCTCGCAAAGGTCTGCCCGTCAGCCGGCAGCGTCGTCGCAGCCGACGTGAGCGTCAGGTTGTAGACGCCGGCGGAAGCCTTGTGCTCGCCGAGGTTCTTTTCGCTGATCGCGAGCGCCAGCGTGCCCTCGCCCCTCTTTTCGGTACCGTTCGCGTTCGTGTCCGACAGCACGGTTTTCCAGGTAATGTCCTTGCCGTTCGTGTCGATGGAGACGGGCGCCGTCGAATTCTTGATGTAGGCGGAATAATCCGTCGTGATGTCCTCGCCGAGTGTGTCGGCGTAAACGCTTGCACCGTACCTGAGCGTACCGCCACCGAAGGAAATCTCCGTATTCGCCTTGACGTTGGCCAAGAGCGCCGAAGGATGAACGACCGTCACCGTACCATCATTAATCTCCGTACCCTTCGAATGCCGCGTCTCGCCGAGGTCGAGGTTGCCCGTGCCGACCTTGCGGATCTTCACATACGAGCAGGCCCCGTTCGAGTTGTCGATGTTACCCATGCGCAGGGTCAGGCGGTCGTCCCCCTTCTCGCCGTTCGCCGCGCCGATCTCCATCACCGCCGAGGACGAATCCGTATTGAACCGGATGAAGCTCTTATCCGACGAGGCCTGCACCGTGTAGATCGAG
Source organism: uncultured Verrucomicrobiota bacterium (assembly GCA_945834475.1). Taxonomy (GTDB): domain Bacteria; phylum Verrucomicrobiota; class Kiritimatiellia; order RFP12; family UBA1067; genus UBA1067. Next base: position 10,337 of record CAMAHK010000043.1, on the reverse strand, counting down.
CCGAACGAGAGTGTCCCCTCGGCGAGCGTCGTCTGGATGTTGCCAGCCTGCGTGCCCGCGACTTCGTAACGAGCCTGAGCCGAAGAGGCCGTCGCCGCGTCCAGCATGAATCGGTCGATGTAGACGCTGTTGTAGATGAGCGTACCCGAGAAACTTCTCTGGTCGTTTGCGAGGTGAATCGCCTGCGCGCTCGTCGCGTCGTCGGCGCTCAACAGGCGCACGGTGCCGTCACCCGTGAACGCGCCCGTGAAGGTAAGGTCGTAGGCGCAGCACCGAAGGACGCGCGTCTCAAGGTTGTTCTCGGACTTCAAGAACTCCATCGGCATCGAGATCGTCGTCGCTTCCGTCGGCTTGAAGTAGAAGTACGTCTGGCAGAGGGCGAGCTTGCCCGTTCCGCTCAACGTCTTCGTCTGGAGCTGATGCTGCTTGCGGTCCGCCGTGGTGAAGAGGACGCGCGCATTGAGGACGAGTTTGTCGACTTCGTCCACATCCGCGAGGTTCACGGTCGCCGCCGTGTTGAAGGTCGCCGTATCGCCCGACTGCGGATACGAGCTACCACCGGACCATTTGGTCGTGTCGCGCCAATCGCCCGACTCGCCGCCATTCCAAGTGTAGTCCGTCGCCCACGCGCAGCCAGCAAACACCGCAACCGCCGCAAACATCAGCTTCTTCATGCTTCCCCCTAGTTTGGTTTGGAAACCCGCGATCTGTCACAAGATCCGCTAGGTATTCTACCATTTGGAAGGGAGTCGCGGTATCCCCGACTTCGGGGAGGGGGATTGTGGGGACTTCGAACACCCACTAAAAAATGCAGGAGGTCAAATCAATCCAGTTGCGCACCTTGGGATTAACCAATTCGGCGGCGGCGCCAATCTTGACTCCTTGCCAGATGGAGTTGGCGAGGCGGATGGGTGCACTGGTGAAGCTCCGGCAGGCGAAGACGACTTCGCATCGGCGCGGATCGTCCGCACAGGGCTTGACGCGCGCCTCCAGAGTCATCTCGCCCGAGGTCCAGGCCTTGAGGGCGCCGGCGTCGAGTTCGCGCGCGGGCAGCGAGCCGAGTCGCGACGTCTTTTCGCCGTCCTTGAGGATGAGCGCGAAGCAGCCCTGCTTCGATTCGAGCGCGAGGCCGAAGCGGACCTCGCGGTCGCCCGCGAGAAGAAGTCCGTCGACAGCTCCATCGGACTTCGCCGTGACAGTCAGCTTCGCACGAGCAGTGAACGCCGGCGCCGGGAACTTCGTCACATACGAGCCGCCAGAATAGAGACGGCGCTTGCCGCAGAAATCGTAGACCGTTCCGTCCGACACCCAGTCCAGGAGCTGCGTCGTCGGCGTCGTGTTGGAGGCCGTGCCATAGGCGAGAAAGGGCTCGCCCTTGTCGCCCATCACCGGCCAGCCTTCCACCCAGGACATCGGCTGCAGGCAGAGAACGCGGCCGAGATAGCCTTTGTCCTGGAAGTGCAGAAACCAGTCCGTGCCGTCCGCCTTGCGGACCCAGGCGCCCTGATGGGGGCCGTTCATCGCGGACTTGCCCTGCGCGAGTACGATGCGCGCTTCATAGGGGCCGTAGAGGTTCTTTGACCGCAGCGCCAGCTGCCAGCCCGTGACGACGCCGCCTGCCGGGGCGAAGATCCAGTAAGAGCCGCCGTGACGGTAGAGCTTCGGGCCTTCAATCGTGTGGTTGCCGTCCGGGAGTCCGTCGTAGACGATTTTGCCGTCGATGGCAATGACCGAGTTGAAGCCTGACCGGCTCGCGGCGAAGGCGTTCGCGAGGTGCAGTTCGCCATCCTCGTCCCAGAGTGGACACGGATCGATGAGGCCATTGCCCGCCTGCACGAGCGTCGGCTCGGACCACGGGCCCTCGGGCGTCTTCGCCGTCACCTGGAAGATGCCCGCATCGGGATCGCCCCAGAAGACGTGCCACTGTCCGCCGTGAAAGCGAATCGCCGGCGCCCACACGCCCTGTCCGCGCCGCGTCCAGGTGCATTCCTTCGGACGCTTCGCCAGCGCATGCCCCGCGAGCCTCCAGTTGACGAGGTCCGTCGAGGCGTAGAGCGGCAGCCCCGGGACATCCGTGAAGCTGGAGACAGTCAGCAGGAAATTGGTTCCGTCAGCCGACCAGCAGTCGGGGTCGGACATGTCCATGTCGACGATCGGATTGGCGAAGGCCAGCAAACAGGCGGAGCAGAGCGTGATCATAGTTTGATGACATCAGTTTTACCGCTTGCGCGGTGCACCTGGATTTCGGTTGCCGAGAAATCGACCGAGACCACGGTTCCGCCCGGATCCATCACCGCCAGGAAGGGACGCGTCCACGCCTCGCCTTCCTGACGGACGACCAGCACTGGCGTGCGCGAATCACGCGTGATGTTGTAGTTCGGGTCCTTGATCCGCGAGAGCCCTTCCGTCGCCGGCGCCGTTGCCTTGATGAACGTGCGTCCTTCCGCACCGTTCATGAAGACGCGCATCTGCACATTGCCTTCGGGACGCATCCAGTCGAACGTCGCCAGGCAGTCGCCCGACCCTTCGCGCACGAACTTGTCCTTGATATAGCTGAGGCAATAGAGCCCCGACTCGACGAAGGCGATCTTCTCGGTCGGCTTGACGGGGCCGTTCAGCGTCAGCCGGTCGCCGAGGTTGTGGTAGTAGTAGTCGTGCCACTCGTCGGTCGGGGGCCGGGGGAGGCGGGAGCGGAAGATGTCGACGAAGTACGCCCCTTCGGCGTCCTTGACATAGCGGACCGTGCGCTGCTGGTCGGCGCCGGTGCAGGGTTCGCGGAAGGAGACGGTCGCCCAGTTGTCGCCGTGGGATTCGAGCGTGAACGGGTGGTACGACCTCATCACCTGGTAGGTAGAGCGCGAGTTGACCATCACCGTGTTGTGCGCCGGGAACTGCGAGTAGTACTCCTTGTAGTCGTCGCCCGAGTAAAGCTCCCAGCCGACGCCGGCGTCGGGAGCAAGGCGGTAGCCCTTCGCATAGAGCTCGAGGTTGATGCCGTTGGCGTGCATGTGGTTGCCGAGAGATGCGTTGAGCGCGAAGGCGACGTCGTTCGTGCGGTCCATCCCGCTGCGCGAGACGAGCCAGCTCGCATTCGGCGAATAATAGAACGGCGAGCAATGCGGATTCCTCTGGAGGGCGACGACCTCCCTTGCGACGGCCGCAGGATGCGTGTCGCCGAAGCCGAGCTGATAGCCATCGGGGAAGAGGTACTCATCCGCGGCGTCGAATGCGGTCTGCAGGACGGGGATCTCCTGCATCAAGTCGACGTTGAGATCGGCCTTGGCGCGGACGACGAACTTGGCGAAGTCCTTGAGCGTCACATTGACGGAATAGCCGGGGCACTCCCACCAGGTGCCGGTCTTCTTGTCGAAGCCCTTCTCCGCGAGCGCCTTGACGCTCAGGTTGCGGACGGATGACTGGTTGAGGACGACGTCGATGTAGTGTGCGCGATCCTTTTCATCGTCCATCGCGAGCGCCAGGGTCAGGATGTAGTTGAGCTGCATCATGTCCCAATTGTTATCCGCGACCCCGTTTTCAATCTGCACGTCGGCCCACTTCCTGAGCGCCGCCTGCAGGGTAGGGATGCGATCGGCCGCATGCTCGGAGATCCAGGGCTTCAAGAGGGTGTAGAGTTCGCATGTCTCATAGATGACGTCGTCATGGATCGTCTCCATGGACTGCAGGCCGAAGAGCGTCTGGAGGTGGCCGCGATCGAGGTCGGTCGGCACGTTCCTCGCCAGAATGCCGGAGAGGTACGTGTCGAGTACGTTGAACGCGAGACGCGCGGAGAACTCGTCACCCGACGACTGCCACGCCTTCGCCGCGTCCCGCGCCTTCCCGACGATCTCGCGGTTGACGGAGTTGACGATGCAGCCGGTCTTGCCGTACGGCACCCAGACCTTTTCGCCACCCGCCTTCGGCGCAAGCAGGAGGCCGCGCGGATCCTCGCTCCGCCGCGGAAGTTCCTCGAGCTTCGGCCGTGCATACGCCGTCACATGCGTTCGCTGTCCGCAAAACACGACCGTCGGAACCTCCGCGCGCGCTCCGCCGACGCCGACAACGGCCTCGTTGCGCACGAACACGTCCGTCGCATGCGTCTGCCAGTGCATGAGGAGGCGGTCAGACAGCGCGCGGTCATCCTCCGGCGCAAATGCCGCGAAGGCGGCCTGCGCCAGGAAACCGGCCGCCGACAACAGAATGGGATGTTTAGACATGCCCCAATTCTAGCATTTGAAGACGCCCCCTCCAATCCCCTTTTAGGAGGGCGAGGGGAGCAGTGAGGTCAGCGGGCTAGCCAACCGCCGTCGCAGGCGTAGGTGTAGCCCGTCATGTAGTCTGAGGCCGGCGCCGCCAGGAAGACGCAGATGCCCTTGAGATCGTCCGGAGTGCCCCAGCGACCCGCGGGAATGCGGTCCAGGATCGCCTTGTTGCGCTTCTTGTCGGCGCGAATCGGGGCGGTGTTTGCCGTCGCGATGTAGCCGGGGGCGATCGCGTTGACGCAGATGCCGTCCTTTGAGAGCTCGTTCGCCATGAGCATCGTGAGCGACTTGATGCCGCCCTTCGAGGCCGCGTAGCCCGGAACGAGGATGCCGCCCTGGAAAGACAGCATCGAGGCGATGTTGATGATCTTGCCGCCCCTGCCCTGCTTCTGCATCTGGCGGACGACGGCCTGCGAGAGGAAGAACGGGGTCGAGAGGTTGATCGCAATCACGTCGTTCCAGTTCTTCGCGCTGTGCTCGGCGAACGGCTCGCGGCGGATGATGCCCGCGTTGTTGACGAGGATGTCGACCTTCTTGAACGCCTTGACGACCTTCGCGACGATCTTCGGAGCCTCCTTCTCGCCCTTCGAGAGATCGGCCTTGATGCCGATTGCCCGGCGGCCGAGCTTTTCGATGGCCGCGATGGTCTCGTCCATGTCGATGACGTCGACGATTGCGACATCCGCGCCCGCCTCCGCAAGACCGACGGCGTAAGCCTGGCCGATGCCACGCCCGGCGCCCGTAACGATTGCAACTTTACCGTCGAGTTTGAACTGATCGAGAATCATGACAACTCCTTAACTGTGGATTATGAATGATGAATGATGAACGAAGGCGGTCAAGTCCCATTAACGCATTTCGAGGACGGGGACCTTGTCCATGTCGCCGTAGTCGAGGTTCTCGCCCGCCATGCCCCAGATGAACATGTAGTTCGAGGTGCCGGCGGCGGAGTGGACAGACCACTCGGGGCTCGTGATCGCCTGTTCGTTGTGAAGCCACACGAGACGCTGCTCCTGCGGGCGACCCATCTGGTGGCAGATCGCCTGCCCCTCGGGGACGTTGAAGTAGAAATACGCCTCCATGCGGCGGTTGTGCGTGTGCTGCGGCATCGTGTTCCACACGCTGCCCTCCTGGAGCTCGGTGAGCCCGACTTGCAGCTGGTTGCAGCCGCCGCCCGGCTTCTTCGCGAGCACCTTCTGAACGATGAGCTGGTTGATGCAGCGCGCGTTCGACTCTTTGAGCGAGCCCGCCTTGATGAAGTTGCCGATCGTGTAGCCCGGCTTCGTGCACTTCTGGTCGGACGTGATGCGCTGCGTCACGTACTCCTTGTACGCCGGCGCCGAGTTGAGGTAAAACTTCGCCGGATTCTTCGGATCCAGCGACTTGAACGTCACCTTCTTCTTGCCGCAGCCGACGTAGAGCGCTTCCTTGAACGCGAGCTCGTAGTCCTCGCCGTCCACCGTCACGACACCAGTGCCGCCGACGTTGATGACGCCGAGTTCGCGGCGGTCGAGGAAGTTGTCGGACTTGAGCTCGAGGAACGAGTCGAGGTCGAGCGCCTTGGTGACGGGCATCGCGCCGCCGTAGACGAGACGGTCGTACATCGAGTACGTCACGTTGATCTCGTCCGGAGCCATGACCTTCTCCATCACGAAGCGGTCGCGGATCTTCGTCGTGTCATACGACTTGAAGTCGTCCGGATGAACGGCAGTCTGGACCTTGTAGTTGACTTCGGTCGCACCGCAGGCCATCGCCGCCAGCGCGAAACCAAACACGAGTTTCTTCATTTTTCGATTTCCTTTCTGAAAGTGAGAACGCAATCCTTCCACTGCTCCGCCGTCGTGATTTCGCCGGCCTTCGACCAGGCGCAGCCCGCGTAGTAGGTAAAGGAGTTCTTCTTGAGCGTCATGACGCGGCAGTTCATGTGGTCCGTCATGAACTCGACGTCCTTCGCATCCTTCGGATCGAGGATGATCGCCGTCGCGGTCGAGCCCTCGACGTCGTTCTTCGGATCCTCGAAGATCGACACGATGCCGAGCTCCTCGTCCTCGAAGACACTGCCGTGATGGTCGCGCGCCGGCTCGAGGTCGAGTCCGGGACCGACCGCAAAGCCGCCGCGGTAGTTCTTCTCGAACGTGACCTCGTTCTTGAAGAACCGCTTGCCCTGCTCAAGCGTGATGTGATACGTCATCTTCCCCATCGCGGAGAAGGCCGGATAAACGAGCTTGAACTCGACCTTCTCGGGCGTGTTGACGAGAATCTCGCTCGTCTCCCAGTCAGGATACGTCTTCCACTCGCCGTCGCCCCAGAGCGCGACCGCCCCGCAGCCGCGACCCGCCCCGACCGTGTAGTTGTCGAGGAGGCCGTGCGTCAAGGTCGTGTGCCAGTTGCCGACCGGTCCGAGACGCTTGCGCAGGAGATCCCCAATCGAGGCCGCGCCCGGCATCTTGTTGAAGATATCGAGTCCCGACCACTTGTGGAATTCGCCCGGACCGTACGCCCGCATGCCGAACTTGTCGTTCTCCCACCAGAAGTCGTTCTCCCGCTCTGGGGCCACCCCGCAGCCGCAGGCGGCAAATGCAGAATGGAAAATGAAAATTGAAAAATGAAGGATAAGCAGCTTTTTCATGCCTCTTGTCTCCTGTCGCCCGTCCTCACTGGACCTTCCGAATCCACTGGAGAATTATATCATTTGGACAACCCTCCGAGTACCCCCTTTTTGCGGGAGCAGGACACGGCCCTGCATCGGAATTTCCTCGACCGCGTTGTCATTAGTCGTTTCGCACCTTCGCTGGGCTTGCAATTGCGGCGAACCCTCCGCGCGCCGCGGCAAGGATAGAAATTGTTTCACCGGCTTTGATTCGCCGCTTGGAAACAGCTACTGCTCCCAAGCCAGAGGTTATATTCACATCCTTGTCGGTAAACAGCGTAATGTCCCATTCGCCGCTGGAAAGAAATTCTGTGGAAACGATGAACTCGCGCTTGGACAAACCGTTCAAGCCGCCGACAAACCACTCCGCGTCTTTTCTGCGCGCGATGACGGCAAATTCTCCGATTTTCCCGTCGAGAGCGATTGTCTCGTCGAAAACAGTCGGGATTCTCTTCCAGAATTCAAGCGCCGGATCGGCGGGAACATCCTTGGGTTGCGAATACCAATAGAGGAACTGCCACGGAGAGAAATACGTCGCGGCCATTGCCAATTGGTGTGCGAAGGTGTTTTTGACGCGGTCGACTTTCCAGCAAGGCGTATAATCGGCCGGACCGCAAAGAAAGCGCGTGAAGACGAGGGCGCTATTATGCGCGGCATCGGGCATTTCCTCATTGCCGCCGATTCCCTCGACAGTCATCATATTCGGGTATGTACGCTGCTCGCCGGTATAACGCATTTCATCGTGAATATCAACCATGAGACCTCTTTCGGCGGCGGCTTTTATGAACTTGAACGACTCTTCGCGCGCCATGGAACTGCCGACCGCGAGAAAGCCATACTTCACGCCAGATACCCCCCACTTCTTCAAAGTATCGAGAATCGCCTCGTAGTTTCTTTGCAAAGGAAGTCGATTTACATACAAGATGACGGGGACCTCGCGCTTTCGAGCGTAGGCAAGGATCTCAAAGAAATCGAATTTATCGCCACGGGCAATCTTGTCTGGCGCGAGTCCCGGCTCGAGAGGATTGCCGGTGTGCTCGTTGCCATACCAGCCGCAATCGATTTCCATATAATCAATACCGTTGTTCTTGATGAAATCCACCAGCTCCTTGGCTACTCCGGTATCAAGTTTCGCCAAACGCATAACCTTGCCCGGCTTCACGTATGAAACATCGTCAAGGGCGCACTCATCCGACAGATTCAGCAGCAAGTCATTGCCGTTGTACAATGCGGCGGGACTTGCCGCCACGCGAATATATTTCCAGCTTGGCTTGTCGCCCTCGCGCGGTCCCTCCAAATAGGATGCCACCTTGCCATGAAGTTTTGGATTTTTGAAGCGCATTCTCGCGGTGCCGTAGACCCCGGCATCGCCTATCGCCACGACGCTCTGGTCGAGCTCGATGACGAGCGGAGATTCGCAACTTCCTTCCACGATGTAATCCTGGCAATAATTATACATTCGCCCGACGCCGGCGGCGACCGGCGCCCAACCGGGAATGGGCTTTTGCAGCCCTAATTCAGACAATCTTAACGGCTTGTATTCGCCTTGCGCATGCGAAACCGGCCAGCACCGGGCGTCCAACTCAAAGTCGAACACATACTCGCCCTGGTCGCGATTTGACGAGGGACGCCACGCCAACCCCTCATTATACAGGCGAAATTCCCCTTCCTTAGTTCTGGCGCCGTTGTATAGGTCGCGCACATGGCGCCTTTCGCCAAACCGATTCTCCCAAATGCTGTCGCCCGATAGATATTCTACCTCGCCTGCGGAGACGCGCACCCCATTTACCGCGACAACCTGTTTGCCGTCAAAATACACTTTGACGCCATTGGCGTCAATTTGCGCGCCCAACTTGCCGTCAGGGGAAGTCAGCGAGAGCGTCGCAAAAATGGTGTTGGCCAAGATTATGCTAATCATGACTGCATTCTCCTGCTTCTGTAAATCGAGTGGTAATTCATAACGCTGGGATTAGTCGCCTTCAAGCACATTGCGATGACAGTCGATGAAGCAGACATCCCGGTGCTGAACGAGCATTACCTCTTTCCCGATGAAGCCGATGCGCCCTTCAACGAATACTCATCGCGCCACGTAATTGAAATCGTATTGTCGGCGGCGAAGTCGATGGGCAGCCAGACGAGGCGGGCGTCGATCTGATTCTTCGGATTCCAGAGATCAAAGAGCGCGAGCGCACGACCATCGGCGAGTTCGAGAATGTAGTTGGACTGACCGCCCCATGTAATCTCCTGACCGTATTTGGTCTTCGGATTTACCCCCTTGGCGGGATTGCCGAGCCGTTCCCAAGGACCCATTATCGATTTTGCCCGGTAGCTTCGGGCGGCATTCGGGCGCCATCCCGTGCAGCCCGAGCCGATAAGGTAGTACCAGCCATTCTTGAAGCAAATGGCGGGAGCCTCGGTCCAGTCAAGCGCCGCTATCCGCGTCCAGCGCCCAGTATAATCAAGGTAGTCATCCGTCAACTCGCAAACATGAAGCGTTGAATTATTCTCGCTCGCGAAAACATGGTAGGCTTTAGCGTCCCGATCAACATATACGGTCATGTCACGGCTCATCTGGCCGCCGTTGAAATGGGCGCCCCAAATCTGCGCCTTGCCGCCCCAGGGGCGTTCGGCTTCGTAGAACTTGCGCAGCGTCGCCTCGTTGCGCTCCTTCTCGGGGATCTCAACCGGCCATTTGCCCGCATTCGGCCTAAGCGAACGCTGGAAGGCATATGGCCCGGTCACCTTGTCCGCGACCGCGATGCCCGTGCGGGCCGCATTATAGCCCCTTCCCTTCAATTCAAGATGAAAGAACATCACGAATTTGCCGGTCTTCACGCAATGGACGATTTTCGGGCGCTCCAGAATGCAGCCATCCTCGATATCGCTGCCAGGCTTGTCCTCGACCTGCAGCACGAGACCCTCGTCCCTCCAAGTTTCAAGGTCCGTCGAAGAATACATGTGCACCCCCGCATGCGCCCGGTTGCCGCGCCCTGAATATATTTTATGCTCGCCGTAGAGGTAGAATCTTCCCTTATGCGTCAGCACACCGCCGCCATGCGCATTGACGACATGTCCGTTGGTATCGTACCATAGTGCACCATTCGTCCAGGCTCCGGCCGCGAACGAAACAAGCGATACGAGCAAGGCAACCAAACTCTTCATGACAAACTTCTCCTTTTGACATCACTACTTTATCATAATTTAACCGCCGGCTTAAATCCCTATTTAAGGGGATGCGCACCGCCGCCAGCAGTTCCACGCGCCATGCCTGCCGAAGTGGCTTCAAGTTTCTCTTTCAGCGATCGGGATCCAGAAGTGTGTAGAGTAGAGCGGGCGCCCCGTGGGGAACGCCTGCTCGGCCCTTCGGGCTATTCCCTCGCTTCGCTCGGCCCTCACTGCGTTCGGCGGGTATGTCCTAATCACATCTC
>CAMAHK010000042.1 GCA_945834475.1 uncultured Verrucomicrobiota bacterium | reverse complement strand
TCATGCCTCTAAAAGCTCAGATGCACTTTTGCTCAGATGCTCAGATGCCGAGGTCAGTCAAGACCGCGCAGCGGTGTTGACCGATTACGCGAGTCGCTTTTAGGGTGAACCGGTCTGCTGGAATTGGGCATGATATGATATAATACGCGGCCATGAACTTGGGTAAGTTGATATTAGGCTTGATGCTCATTGCTGGTGTGTCGGCTCATGCGGAATCGTATGTCGGCTTTTCGGGGGCGCTCACGCTGCCGCAGGGCGGCGGCGATCTGCGGCGGCTCGGGGGTGCGATGCTGCGCGGCGGCACGTACCTTTCCGACTTCTGGGCGGTCGAAGGCGAGGTCGGCTGGCAGGAGAACGCCGCCGAACTTGGCGTGGGCTTCCTGGGGCATTGGACCTGTTGGGACCTTTACGACCGCTTCTTCGGCTTTTCGGCCTTCGATCCGTTTGTGACCGTCGGGGCGAAGGGCTGGATCGGCAAGTCCGGCGAGGTCGGTCCCTCGGCGGGTCTCGGCGCGTTCTATCACCTTGGCGAAGAATGGTCGCTCCGCGCGGATGCCGCCGCGACACTCGGTGTCGAGCGCGCCGTCGAGATGGTCTATACGCTTACCGTCGGCCTTCAATACGTGTTTTGATATGGAATTTCTCGGCTACACCTTCAGCGACGAGGCGCTTCTCGAGGAGGCGCTGACAACGCCGTCGTATCGAATGGACTTCCCGAACGCGCACGACAACCAGCGGCTTGAGTTCTTGGGCGACGCGGTGCTCGGGCTTCTCGCGGCGGAACGACTTTACGGCGAATTCCCGAACGAGCCGGAAGGTCCTCTCACCGTGCGCCGGACGCACATGGTCTCGTCCGCTGCGCTTTGCGAGGCCGCGGGACGCCTCGGGCTCGTCGCGTCGCTCAGGCGCAACCACGGCGCGGCGCCGCTCGCGCCGAACGCGAAGACGATTGCCGACGCGGTCGAGGCCGTGATTGGCGCGGCGTATCTGGACGGGGGGCTCCCTGCGGCGAAGGTCGTCTTCGAGACGCTCGCGCTTTCGTCGGAAGTACAGGCGGCGGCGTGGAACGGCAATCCAAAGGGGGAACTGCAGATCCGCGCCCAGGCGATGAAGCCGCCGCGCCATCCCGAATACACGCTTTTGGACACAGCCGGAAAGGCCCATGCGCCGATTTTCACTGTCCGCGTTTTCGTCGACGGCCTCGGCGAGGCGACGGCATTCGCGGGCAGCCATAAGGAAGCCGAGCAGCGGGCGGCTGCGAATCTCCTCAACTTTTGCCATTTTTAGCACCTTGGCGTCCAAGAATTATGCTATAATACTCACAATCATTTTTAACTTAAGGAGAATACGACATGAAGTTCACGACGGTGATGGCGGTTTTTGCGGCGGCGCTCTGCGTGGCGGGCTGCAAGTACAATAAGATCAACGAGGGCGATGTCACGAATAACGGGGCCATGGGTTCCGACATCGAAGGCCTCAATGGCGGCAATGACTCGGGTACGCTCTCCGGCATCACCGAGGGCAAGTTCGAAGACCTGTACCCGCGTTGCACCGACGTCAACTTCGCGCCGGTCTACTTCGGCTTCGACTCGACGGTCGTTCCGTCCGGCGAACTCTCCAAGATCGATGCGGTCGTTCAGCACCTCAACAGCCACTCCGATCGCGTCACGGTGATCGAGGGTAACTGCGACGAGCGTGGCTCCAACGAGTACAACATGTCCCTCGGCGAGAACCGTGCGATCATCATCCGCAACTACCTCGTTCAAAGCGGCATTTCGGCCGATCGCATCCAGACGCGTAGCTACGGCGAAGAGAAGCCGGCCGTCATGGGCAACGATGAGTCCGCGTGGTCGCAGAACCGCCGCGGCGAGTTCGCGATCTTTCAGAAGTAAGCTGAAGGATGGCGTTCGCGTTCATCTTTGAAAGCGCGGGCTTCGGCGAGTGGTTCATACTGCTCGCCGTCGTTCTTATCGTGGTCGGGCCGAAGAACCTGCCGTCCACGGCGCGCAAGATCGGCCAGTATTACTCGAAGTTCCGTCGGGCGGCCGAGTCGTTCAAGCGACAGATCATGGATATGGACACCGAGTTCGACCGTTACAGAGCTCATCTGGAGAAAGAGGTCGAGGAGTCGGTGAAGGGGTCGGAGGCTGGCGATGGCCATTGAGTTCATCAAAAATCCCGACGAGCGGAACGATCCGCCGCAGCCGCTGATGGTGCACCTGCTGGCGCTCCGCGACATGCTGATTTTTGGCGCGGGGGCTTGGATCATCTGCGCGATCATCGCCGGGTGTGCGACGCCGTGGGTGATGGCGTGGCTCAAGTCCCCGGCTGGCGAAGACGGCAAGCTTCTGCAGGGTCTCGACCTGACCTCGGGCGTCTCGACGATCATCTCGATTGCGGGCTGGGGCGGCACGGCGCTCGCGTTCCCGTTCATTGTCTACGCGCTCCTGAGGTTTGTCTTCCCTGCGCTCACGAACCGCGAGAAGTTCGTGCTTTTGTCAATTCTGGTCGTCGGCACGGGCTTCTTCCTTGGCGGCGTTTCGGTCGCCTATGCGAAAACGCTTCCCATGGTCGTGGCCGCTTTCCAGACCATCAACGCCTGGGTTGGCTTTGACATGGAGATTCTGCGCATCGAGAACTACATCTCGATTGTCCTCAAGACGATCATCGCCTTCGGGCTTGTTTTTCAGCTGCCGCTCATCATTTTCGTCCTCGGGTGGTTCGGTGTCGTCTCATCGAAGGCGCTCCGTGAGAAGCGGCGCATTGCGATCGTGCTCTCATTCTTCCTCGCGATGTTCCTGACGCCGCCCGATCCGATGAGTCAGCTCTTCATGGCAGTGCCGCTCTGTCTTCTTTATGAGGTTTCGATCTGGGCGGTCTGGCTGAAGGAGAAGGGGTCGTTCAGGAAGTGAACGGACGCTTCTCCATCGCGCTCAGTTTCCTCGGACTGATTGTCGTCGGAGCTGTTCTTCTGGCGATGCCCTGGGCGCGGGCCGACGGGAGCTGGGGTGCCGTCTCGCCGTCGCTTTTCACCGCGTTCTCGGCCGTGTGCGTGACGGGCCTTACGGTCGTCGACATTGGTACGGAGTTTTCTCGGGCGGGGCAGATCGTCCTGCTGACGCTCGTCGAGCTCGGCTGTCTTGGGTTGATGACGTGCGGTACGTTCCTCCTTATCGCGATCGGCCGGCGGCTCTCGCTCGCGCGCGAATTCTCGCTCATGAACGCGTACGGCGTCGCGCAGGTGCGGGGTCTCAAAAGTCTTATCTGCTGGATCGTCGGCTCGATGCTCGTGATTGAGGCGCTGGGCGCCGTGGTTCTCTACACGCAGTTTCACGACGTCTACAAGAGCATCTTCTTCTCGGTCATGGGCTTTTGCAACGCGGGCTTCTCGATTTACGCCGATTCGCTTGCGCCGTTTGCCGACAGCCCGTTCATCGTCCTGGTGCTAGCGTTCGAGACGATCCTGGGCGGCATCGGCTTTCTCGTGATTTACAATCTCTGCACGTTCCGGTTCATGCGTCGGGCGTCGGGTGGCAAGGGACGCCTCTCGCTTCATACGAAGGTCGTGTTGCGCGTGACGGCCTATCTCCTCGTGCTGGCGTTTCTCGCGTTCCTGGCGATCGAGTGGAACGGGACGCTCGCGTCATTCGACTGGGCGAAGAAGCTTTGGGTCTCGTTCTACCAAGCGGTGACGCCGCGGACCTGCGGCTTCTGCGTGATCGCGACGGAAGACCTCCATCCGCTGACGCGCCTCGTTTACGAAGTGCTGATGTGCATCGGTGGCGGCCCGGGCTCAGCGGCGGCCGGCATCAAGGTGACGACTCTTGCCGTTCTTATCTACACGCTGACGGCGATGTGCCGTGGCGAGCGCGAGACGGTGATGTCCGAGCGCGTGATTCCGTACGACGTCGTGCGCGAGTCGATCATCATCGTGATGGCCGTCCTGGTTTTTATCGTCCTGGTGACGGGGGCTCTTTTCTGGACGGAGCACACGAACGGCATTGCGCTCGACGCGCTCGTCTTCGAAGCAGTCTCGGCGATTACGACGACGGGGCTTTCGATGGGCGACACGACGCGGTCGCTCACGCCGGCGGGACGGATCGTGATCATGGTCGCGATGTTCATCGGCCGTCTCGGCGCGCTTTCGGTCGTCATGATGATCGGCGACCGCGAAGTGACGCGTCACGTCCGCTATCCGAACGAGGAGCTCGTCGTCGGCTAGCTGGCCGAGCGACGGCGGAACTCGCGCATCGACATCGCGTAGCGCTTCCGGAAGAGGTTCTTGAGGTAGTTCGGATTCTCGTAGCCGCACGCGAGGGCGATCGACTCGATCGACTCCCCCGTCGTGCGGAGCCGGTGCTTCACCTCGTCGAGTCGTGTCTGAATGATTGTCTCGCCGACGGTTGTGGCCTGCAATTCGCGAAAGCGCAGGTCAAGAAGGCGTCGCGAGACATTGAGATGCTTCGCGACGTCGTCGACGGAGATGCCGCGCAGCGCGTTCTTGCGAATGAACGCGAGAGCCTTCTGAACGAGCTTGCCGGTCGGTGAAACCATCGCCGTCGATTCGCGGCGGACGACTTGTTTCACGCCGACGAAGAGCCGGAGCGGTTCGGTCTTGTCTGTGGCGGCCAGCAGCTGGGAAAGGGCCTCGGCGGCCAGGTAGCCTTCCTGTTCGAAGTCCGGTTGGATGGACGAGAGTTTCGGATGGGCGTTTTCGCAAATCAGCGTGTCGTTGTTCGTGCCGAGAATACCGACGTCCTCGGGGACGCGCAGACGATGGGCCTGGCAGTATTGGATGACGGCATAGCCACAGTCGTCGTTGGCCGCGAGCACTCCGACCGGACGCGAGAGGCCGCGGAGTCCCTCGGCCGATTCAAGCTCATGGCACCAGTGCCCGTTGTCCCGCAGCGTCTTCGCGTAGGCGGCACAGCGGTCGCGGCTCCATTCCAGGACGGCGGGACTGTGGACGAAGGCATACGACCTGTACGTGCCGATCGAGAGCAGGTGGTTCGCGGCTGTGCGCCCGATTTCCGTCGCCGAGTTGTGGATGAAGACGATGTTGCGCGTCCGCATGGCGAGTTGCGAGTCGTGAAGATCCATCACCACTGTCGGAATGTCGGTATGCGCAAGCCGTGCGGCGGTCGGTTCGGTGTTCGGAATCGAGACGATGAAGCCGTCGTAGTGCGCCGCAAGGGCCTCGCGAATCCGCTCGGGCGTGAAGTCGCCGGCCGTGCGGACGAGGGTGATGTCCCAGTCGTGCTTTTCGCCGAGGAATCGGAAAATGCCGCTGAGCTTGTCCTGCCCGGCGATCCCCGCCATCCGCAGCGCAATGAAGATCTTCTTTCGCATGCCGTGAAGTATATCACATCTTGCCGAATAAATGATCTAATTTTGCCGAAAAATTAATTGCTCTTTGATCTGCCTCACGATATAATTTAGGACGTGGAATTCTATTCAATCCAGTACATCACGGAGGATCAGCAAGATGATTCGGGAGAAATTCGACTTGACGGGCAAGGTGGCCCTGGTGACCGGCTCGACGCGCGGAATCGGCCAGGCGATTGGCGACGCCTTTGAGGAATGCGGCGCGACGGTCATCCGCCACAACACGAAGGTCTGCGACCTAGCGGATCCGGCGGCGATCGACGCGTTCTTCGATCGTTTGGAGGCCGAGGGGAAGATGCCCGACATTCTGGTCGCGAACGCGTCGATCCAGGCGAAGATCCCGTGGACGGAGTTTCCGCTCGACGAAGCGCAGAAGGAGCTTCAGGTCAATTTTCTGGCGACGCTTCGGATGTTTCAGCGCTGTTATCCGAAGATGAAGGCCCAGCAGTGGGGCCGGTTCATCACCGTCGGTTCGGTGAACGAGCGCCGTCCGCATCCGGACATGTGTGTTTACGCCGCGACGAAGAGTGCTCAGGAGAATCTCGTACGCGGACTTGCGCGGCAGGTTGCGCCTGAAGGTGTCACGGTCAACAACATCCGTCCCGGTGTCTTTTACACCGACCGCAACAAGGACTGCCTGGCCGATCCGGTCTACGGACCGAAGGTGACGGCGGCGATTCCGCTGCACGACTATGCGCGGCCGGAGGATGCGGCGGGCGCGGCGCTGCTGCTGGCGTCCGACGCCGGACGCTACATCACGGGGTCGACGATTACGGTCGATGGCGGTCTCGGCCTGCCGGGTTGAGACCGAGTACATCTTCGCAAGCCTCGCTTCCCGGTTAATGACACTTCACTCCTTCGGCAGAGCCGTTGACGGTGGCGAAAACACTTTATTTCTTCGCCTTGCCGCCGCGGCCAATGACCTTGGAGAGTCCGACGAGGACGCAGGTGAAGATCAGCATCAGCGTCGAGAGCGCGAAGACAGCCGGCAGGTTGCGCGAGTGCTTCGTCATCGAGCTCACGTACGTCGGGAACGTGTTCGTGCCCGCACCGTTTACGAAACTCGTGATGACGACGTCGTCGATTGAGAGCGTGAACGCGAGAAGTCCGCCCGCAATGATGCCGGGGAGAAGGATCGGCAGTTCCACGTGGAAGAACGTGTACCACGGTCCCGCCCCGAGGTCGTACGCCGCCTCGACGATGCGGTCGTCGAAGTCCTGCAGCCGCGCGAGAATCGTCATCACGACATACGAGACGCAGAACGTGATGTGCGCGATCAGGATCGTCCAGAACCCGCAGTCGACCTTCATCGCCACGAAGAGCATGAGGAGCGAGATGCCGATCAGGATGTCGGGCATGATGAGCGGCGTGTAGACGAGCGCGTGGTGGATATTCTGGAGCCGCCCCTTCCAGCGGTGGAGTGCAAGAGCGCTCGTCGTGCCGATCACGCACGAGGCGAGCGTCGCGAGGCCCGCAATCGTGAGCGAGAGCCAGAAGCTCTGCAGGAGCGGACGAACCGAGAGCTGGTTGTTGAAGATCTGCTCGTACCACTTCGTCGTGAAGCCGGTGAAATGCCCCTGCGCGTCGAAGAAGCTCATCGAGATGCCGTTCGGGATGAACCCGTAGACGAAGACGAGCACGATCGGAATGTAGAGGAACGCGAGCACGAACGCGAGCACGCAGACGGAAAAGAACGAACGCTTCATGACACCGCCACCTCCCGTCCGACGGCCATACGCGCCGCGGTCTCGGCCTCGAGCCGCTTCCTATCCTTCGTGTCCTGCCGCTTCTTCCACCACATCGCAAGCCCGATCGGCACGAGCACCGAGACGGCCATCACGGCCGCGAGCGCCGAGGCGTGCGGAATGTTGCGGTTCTGCATCGCGCGCATGAAGATCTTATTGCCGATTAAGACGCAGTTCGTGCCGCCGAGCATCTGCGGAATCACGTACGAGCCGATCGCCGGGATGAAGACCATCAGGATCGCCGAGACGATGCCCTGGCGGACGCCCGGAATGAAGATCTTGCGGAACGCGTAGAAGTTCTTCGCCCCAAGGTCGCGCGCCGCCTCGAGAAGCGAGAAGTCGAACTTCTCCGCCGCCGTGTAGATCGGCATGATCGCGAACGGCAGGAACGAGTAGACCGAGACGAGCACCACCGCCGCCTCGCTGTCGAGGATCGTCGAGGTCGCCGGGTCGATCGGACCGGACGACGCCAGGCCGATCCAGACGAAGAAGTTCTGCACCGCCGCCGGCAGCCAGTCGAAGAGCCAGCCGCGGAAGCGCAGGAAGAATAGATAGCAGCTCTGCAGCCAGCCGTCTGGATGGAGCATCGTCTTCCACGCGAAGACGCGCACAACGAAGCTCGTCCAGAACGGCAGCATGATCGCCCCCGCCACGATCGCCCGCCACTTCACGTTCATCCGGGCGATCGCGTACGCGCTCGGAATCGCGAGGAGGATCGACCAGAACGTCACCTCGAAGGATATGCGGATCGTGTTCCAGACGATCGTCGGATAGTCAGGGTCCACGAGTTCGCGCCAGGTGGACATCGACCAGTCCCCGACGCCGCCGGAGGCGTCGTGGCCGTGGAACGTGAACGCCAGCACGATCAGAGCGGGAATCGCGAAGAAGATCGCGAGCCACAGGAAGGACGGAGCGGTCATGAGCCACTCGGATGTGTTATGGCTAATTCTAGGCATCTTCATACTTCTATAATATAGGCTATGCTATTCACGATTGTTAATAGACTTCCGCAAACGAACATTCTGCATTTTTTGCAATAGACAACCCGCTTCTGTTCTAATCTCATGCAAAGTCTCAGGATTTGCAAACCACGAAGGTTTTACCATAGCCCTATATTCAACGTCGCCCATTATAAGATAATAAACTTCTGAGACCTCCCTGGTCGATAGCGTATGAGGAGTATTAACAGATTGAGTAACAGCCGCGTTGTCAGACTCCATCACATCCACAAGACACAAGGTATCATAGCGCATGAAAGACATAAATTTACACGCGGAATTATGAATATGATCAGACTCCAATTGCTTTATGACATTTTCCTCGTAATTCAAAACAGGGAACACCCGTCCATAACTTGATATATATTTTGCAACCGAATCCTCACTCATAGGCTTGAAATTCCCTACGACAATAGACCCTTCTTTAGGAAGATGAACAAACCTGTCTGCCGATTTTTGAACGGAGTTAAAGCGTCCGGCCGTCAAAAACGGCAATCTGTTTGCAACAAGGCGAAAACCAGGATCGTTGGTATTATCCTTCAAATTGCCTATCAACAATTTAATTGGGACAAAGCCGCGCAAAATATATTTCGCCATACATTTCGGCATTACATTAAGACTATCATCATCACTTTCAAACTGCGGCCCACAAACTTTTGCCAGAGTTAATGATTCGTGATCCACACACGACAAAAATTTTACTAGGGCCTCTTTTCGAGGATTAGACTTATGTATATGACTCTCCGATGCCGAAGCAAACGCCGCAGACAACATAAGAACATACGCACACAATTGCGCTACTTGATTTTTGTTTATCATCTTGGAGTCCTTGCCGTTAACGTATCTTCTTCACCAAGGAACAAGCAACCCGATAGTCGATGTCCATATGTACAGTGGTATCTAAAAGCAGCATTATATCCTGCAGCCTCTTTGGCACATTTCTCCATATTTCCCCGATTCAAATCGATTAACTGCCGAGACTCATCGATCTCAGAAGCTAATGCCTGACGAACATCGTATAGCACTGTAAACTCAAACAAAGCTCTAGATTGCCCTGGTGCGCTATCCCGAATATATCCATTAGAAGTTTTCACGAACCCAGCACTACGCATCGCATTTTCGACATCAAAAAGGTCTCCACACCCCCCGTCTGAGATTGAAACCAATCCTTTTAATTGGCGCTCATGATATTCCTCTTCAGTTTGGGCTTCTCTTTGATATTGAGATGTCGAGCTTTGAATTTGCGTGTCAAGAGTTATCTCAATATTCGAAATTGTCATTCGATATCTGCCATTAGGCAATTCCAAGACGTTCCTTGTATACTCTGGAATACGTTCCTGAAATAGTAGCTGCGGTTCAGCATCAGGCCAGCCAACCGTTTCTTTCTTTCGTGCGACTATTACAAGATCACACTCCAATTCGATAATGTAATAATATTGTAAAAAGAAACAATCTTTAGGATGGGCTAATCCATACCAATATGTCTTCGGTGTCGTAAATGTACAAGTGTCAGTCGACAACACTGAGAACAGCATACTTGTCCCTGCCTTATTAACAGGGTTTTTCTCTTGAGGTGTTGAAGTAAGTTTCATACGAAGCAGCTCTCGCCGAGTGCACCCCTGCGGAACAACCTTAGCCACAGCCGGATGATTATCAACAAGAGACGAGCCCCCATCAAGACAAGCAGTTCCATCCGAACACGCAACTGTAAAACTATACATGATCGCATCAAGCGTATACGTAGCCGTCTTCACAACAGGTTCTGCATACAATCCCGTTTGGTTGTCTATCATCGACCAGGAAACGCTTACAGATATTTTATAAGAGACCCCAAAATCGCCTGGATTAGCAAAGTTGACCTGAAACATTTCCTGTGATGTATCAGAATGTCCGGCAGAGGTCTCAGGGGAAACCTTCCATTCGATCGTCCGAGCCCCCAACGAACATTCCTGATGAGGTGACGGCGGGAGCAGATTCTGTAAAAAGAAAATTACATATTCCGCATTGGTCGCAATGCGCGCATAAGAAGCATCTCGCTCAATCTCCGTAGATATGATCGACAACGGCCCTGCACTCACATCCAGGGAAAGCATCAAGAACACGCCCAGCAAAAGAGCATAAAACATCTTAATCACAGAGATACGCTCCCTCCCCTCGAAGATTAATCGCCCTAAAATAAAACTTACCATCCGACTTTCTGACCGGCAACGGATTTTGAATAGCCAAATCATCTAGCCATGCCAAAGGAGATTCAACGCTGTAATCACCCTGAACAACTTCTCTTGTTAATACATTCGGACTGTTAGGGAAAAGCTTGGCTGAACGATAAGATGGACTTTTCATCTGAAGGCAAGTCCAAGCCGCCAACATCGCATCTGCAAATCGCCTCCGTTCGGCATCCGTCCAAATACGTAAAAACCATCGCCACCTCCTCAAGTCTGAAGCCTCTCCTGTCAAAAGATTCTGCCTATACGCCTCCCGTAGACGTGCCCATTCTTCATCATAGTCCCGACCGTTCATACAGCGATCAAAACGGGGCGACGAGTCGCCATCTGAATAAGGCTCCCGATAGACAAGCCCTCCGTAATGTGCGCATGTCGCGAGTCTGGGTTGAGACTGCCTTTCCGGGGATTCCATGAGTCTCTGTACAAAAACAGCCGAAAGAATCGTGGAGAACGAATTGTCCCTGTCAATTTGGAACGTATATGTCTTTGGCCCTAAAACAGCAAACCTTTTATACACACCATTACGAAAATGACGTACACGCGCCGTTGCCAAAATCTCCCCGAGTTCGTCCCCCTCTTCAAAGACAGAAACACCATAATCCCGCCTAAAATTATTACCCGTCTCACCATCTTTATTGAAAAAATAAAGGGAAACTTCTTGCCACCCTTTTGGTACTGTGACATCCACAAGCAAATTTGGACCGGGGTTAGACTGCGGATACGTCTCGCTATGATCATCCCATTCGGATTGACGCCGGTGACCAAGATGCGGATTGTACAAGGTATTCCTGTTCTCAGTATGCTTCCAATGCAACCAACGGCGCAAGGAGTCTCCTTTTGTTTTATGTTTGCCTATGCGGGCATCTACACGATACCTAGGGTCAGAACAAATAACCTCATCCCCCCACTGCGCATTCTGAGCACACAAAACCGCCATGCGCAAACCATACCGACCGCACCAATCTCCTTTTGTCTCCCAATCATCTTTCATATAATAACATAGTGACGCCTTCTGGTCATGAGCAACAGGTGCCGTAGACCTTAAAATCTTTTGCGGCAGGTAAAACCTCTTTGCTGTTTTCTTGGATTCGCTACGCCCCCCCTTCGGACTTCACTCCATTCCACGACACCCGCGCCATAAGTTCCAGCCAATCCAACATATTTATTACACGACAGTGCCGTTATCCGATCTTTTGAATAATCCCGCCAAATGCTTGACTTCAAAACCGTTCCCGAGAATGTCTTAAGCCCATGTTCCTCAAAACCCACCAGCAGAACGTCTTCAGAAAAAGCACATGCCAACGGTTTGGGTCGACCTGGCTGACGCACCCAAGCAACCTTAAAATCAGATCCACTACACTTTTCATCATACTCCACACCTTCATTAGACACCAAAAGGCACGAACCCTTTCGACTAATAGAAATATCATTGACTCGAACAGCTCGAGTTTGAACTCTCTCCAAAACACGCCACGAATCTTTCCGCCTTGCGCGATAGACGCCATTACAAGCCGTACCGATCAAAACGTCTCCGCGAGGCGAAGCTGCCAAAGCCACAACCTCACCACCTTCAAAACCCGAGGCTCGGTCATACAAAAAAAGGCAGTTCTCTGAACGTGAATAGCGACAAATTCCCCCATCCGTAGACACCCAGACATTATCATCGCTATCGGCACACAAGGCAAACACATGAGAACCAGGAAGACCTTCCTCTACTGAAAATCGCGTCCACCCTTGCTGATCGAGAACACAGACACCGTGATCAAGCGTCCCAGCCCAAACCCTTCCGGCCGAATCTTCGCAAAGCGCAAAAACATTCGTGCCCCCAACGGACGCAAACTCCATATCGCGGCGCCAATCACACTCACTTCCGCCGCCACGAACAAAAAGTCCCTCACCCTCTGTTCCCGCCCATCGACTTCCGTCCGACGCGACAAGAACAGACAAAACAAAACGGGGAGACTCTTTCGGTTCCGCGTGTAAGAGCAAAGCCATTAAAGTCGCTGGGACACCCCAGACGATCTTTAGCCATGCCGACGCTCTAAAGCAATGTTTCACGCGACTTCCACCATGTAGCCGTCGTCCGGATGCCACCAGACGAAGACTTCGTCATTCCAAGTGATCGGCTCCTGGTCGAGGAGGAACCGTGAGTGCGGAACGAGCGCCGAGATCTGCAGGACGGAGCTCTTCACCCAGTACTTCGTGTAGACGCCCTGATAGACGATATCCTTCACCGTCGATGGAAAGACGTTGATCGCCGCGCCCGAGTCGGGCGACGGCGGCGCGAGCGTCACGCGGATCTTCTCGGGACGAACCGAGAGGTCGACTTCCTGCCCGACCTTGAGCTGCTTGTCGTTGAACGCCTTGATCTGTGGGAAACCCTCGGCCTGAATGAAGCAGTAGTCGCCGTCCACCGAGACGATCTCGCCGTGGAAGAAGTTCGTGTCGCCGATGAACGAGGCGACGAAGCGCGAGGACGGCGCCTCGTAGATGCGCGCCGGGCCGTCGAGCTGCTCGATCCTGCCCTTGTTGATGACCGCGATGCGATCAGAGAGCGACATCGCCTCGCCCTGGTCGTGCGTAACGTACATAAACGTGATACCGACCCGATCGTGAATCGTGTCGAGTTCGAGAAGCATGTGCTGACGGAGCTTGAGGTCAAGCGCCGCGAGCGGCTCGTCCAGGAGGAGCACCTGCGGACGGTCCACGAGCGCCCGCGCGATCGCGACACGCTGCTTCTGTCCGCCCGAGAGCTGGTGCGGATACTTCCACGCGTGTTCGGAGAGCTTGATCATCTCCAGGATCGCGTCGACCTTCTCCTCGATCTCCTGCTTGTCGACCTTCGCGAGCTTCAGCGAGAACGCGATATTGTCCCAGATCGTCATCGTCGGGAAGAGCGCGTAGTTCTGGAAGACCGTATGGATGCGGCGCTGGTTTGGCGGTAGGTCCGTAATGTCCTTGCCCTCGAGGTAGATGCGCCCCGAGTCGGGACGCTCGAAGCCGCCGAGCATCCTCAGAAGCGTCGTCTTGCCGCAGCCCGAAGGCCCGAGGAGCGAGAAGAACTCGCCCTTGTTCACCGTCAGCGAAACGTCATTGACGGCGGTCAGCGCCCCAAACCGTTTCGTGACATGATCAAATACGAGGAAGTCGTTGTTCATTGTTGTGGTTAACGTCAGGACTTCAAAGACTTGGCGAGGCGGTCGAGAACACCGTTCACGAGCGGACGCGACTTCGGCGACGAAAACCAGTTCGCGAGGTCGATTGCCTCGTTGATGACGACACCCGCAGGAACGTCGGTGTTTTTGAGTTCCCAGACGCCCATGCGGAGCACCGCGCGCTCGACGGTGCCGAGACGATAGAGATCCCAACCGTCGAGAAGCGGCTCGAGAATCGCGTCAATCGCCTTCTCGTCCGCAAGAACACCAGCGACACGCTCGTCGGCAAACGCCTTCAGCTTCCCCTTCGGGACTTCGCCGCCCGTACCACCGTCATCGTCGTCGAGCGTCGGAACCTGCGCCCAGAAGTCATTGATAATCGTTTCCGCCGCAACGCCCGGATTCATATCCGCCGCCGTCAGCATCTGAATCGCCCATTCGCGGGCCTGTCTACGTGTCGCCGTCATGTCAAAGAACCTTTCCGCGACGTATTATATCAAAAAATTCGGGCGAAAAGGACGACGGCTAGGCTCAATTCTTGTAGGTGACGATGCCCGTGCCCTTGCGCATGACGCCGATCACGTGATACGGCTGGTGCGCGGCGCGGAGGATGTTCGTCGCCAGCTTAAGATCTTTCTTCGAGATGATCACCACGAAGCCGATACCCATGTTGAAGACGCGGTACATCTCGTCACGGTCGACCTTGCCCTGGTTCTGAATGAACTTGAAGATCGTCGGGACTTCCCACGACGCACGGTCGATCTCAGCGTTGACCGCCTTCGGGAGGACGCGCGGAATGTTGTCCGGGAAGCCGCCACCCGTGATGTGGGCCATGCCATTGATCTTGATCTTCGCCATCAGGGCGGAGACCGGCTTCAGGAAGCTCTTGTGAACGGCGAGAAGCGCGTCGCCGAACGTCTGGTTCGTGCCGGGGAGCTTGTCCTTCCAGCTGTACTGACACATATCAAAGATGACGCGACGGGCGAGCGAGAAGCCGTTCGTCTGAAGACCGCCCGAGGGGAAGCCGATGATCACGTCCCCGGCGCGGATCGACTTGCCGGTGATGAGCTTCGACTTCTGGACGGAGCCGACGATCGTGCCGACGAGATCGTACTCGCCGAGAGGATAGAGACCCGGCATCTCGGCCGTCTCACCGCCGAGGAGCGCCATCTTGTTCTCCTTGCAGGCCTTGCAGAGGCCCGAGACAACGCTCTTGAAGACTGCGGGATCGACCTTCGCCGTACCGACGTAGTCCATGAAGAAGAGCGGCTTCGCGCCCTGAACGAGAATGTCGTTCACGCAGTGATTGACGATGTCCTGTCCGACCGTGTCGTGCTTGTTCATCATCGCCGCGACCTTCAGCTTCGTACCGACGCCGTCGGCGGACGCGACGAGGATCTGGTCCTTGCCCGCGGGAACCTTGTGGAGACCGCCGAAAGCCCCGATGTTGCCGATCACATTCTGTGTCTTCGTCGCGGCGACCATCTGCTTGATGGACCCGACGGCATTCATCTTGACATCGATATCAACGCCAGAGGCGGCATACGCGGATTTCTTCTTCTCGGCCATAAGGGCTCCCTTCGGGAGAGTTTAGAGTGTAGAGTGTAAAGTTGTAGAGGGAAGGAGGAATTGGGTTGAAGTTAAAAGTTGAAGTTGAAGAGCGGATTTTGTCTTTTCTTCAACTTCAACTTCTCGCTTCATCTCTTCAAGATCAGAGCTTGTCGTTCGAGCCGAGCACGTTCATGATCTTGTGGATGTACATCTTCTTCATGTTTTCACGCGCCGGCGTCAGGTACTGACGCGGATCGAAGTGACCCGGGTTCTCCGCGAAATGCTTGCGGATCGCCGCCGTCATCGCGAGACGCGAGTCGGAGTCGATGTTGATCTTGCAGACGGCCGAGGCGGCCGCCTTGCGGAGCTGCTCTTCCGGAATGCCGACCGCGTCGGGGAGCTTGCCGCCGTACTTGTTGATCGTGTCAACCTCGTCCTGCGGGACGGAGGAGGAGCCGTGAAGGACGATCGGGAAGCCCGGGAGCTTCTCCTCGATGGCCGCGAGAACGTCGAACGCGAGCGGCGGCGGGACGAGCTTGCCCGTCTGCGGATCGCGCGTGCACTGCTCGGGCGTAAACTTGTACGCGCCGTGCGAGGTGCCGATCGAGATGGCGAGCGAGTCGCAGCCCGTGCGGGTCGCGAAGTCGATCACTTCCTCGGGCTTCGTGTAGTGGCTCTCCGCGGCGCAGACTTCGTCTTCGACACCGGCGAGAACACCGAGCTCGGCCTCGACCGTGACGTCGTGGGCGTGAGCGTACTCGACGACCTTCTTCGTGAGGGCGATATTCTCCTCGTACGGAAGCGAGGAACCGTCGATCATGACGGACGAGAAGCCCGAGTCAATGCAACTCTTGCAGGTCTCGAAGCTGTCACCGTGGTCGAGATGGAGAACGATCTGCGGATTCGCGCAGCCGAGCTCCTTGGCGTATTCAACCGCGCCCTGCGCCATGTAGCGGAGGATCGTCGGGTTCGCGTACTTGCGGGCACCCTTCGAAACCTGCATGATGACCGGCGACTTCGTCTCAACCGCCGCCTGAACGATGGCCTGCATCTGCTCCATCGTGTTGAAGTTGAACGCCGGAATGGCATAACCACCCTTGACCGCCTTCGCGAACATTTCCTTCGTGTTGACGAGCCCGAGCTCCTTGTAGCTGACCATTTTTATTCTCCTGAATGATTTTACGAGGGATTAACCTCAAATTTGGCGCATATTATATCATAATGCGGCAAACCGAGTCAATTCGGAGCAACGCGGAAGCGGAAGCAACCGCCATTGGCCTATCCGACGAATAGCGCACGGATCTCATCTCGTGTCAAATCGCGCCACGCGCCGGGGGCGAGCTCGCGCGGGAGCTCGAAAGCACCGACCGCCACGCGCGTCAACGAGAGAACGACAAGATGAGCTGCGGAACACATCTTGCGGATCTGGCGCTTGCGCCCTTCCCGGAGAACAAACTTGAGAAGGCGCACGTTGTTGCCGAGATCCTCGACGACCTCAACCGGTACAGGACGAATCACGTACCCGTCATCCATCTTGATCGGCGAGCGCAAGATCGCGAGTTTCTCGGCGCTCCAGCGTCCCGCAACCTTGACGAGATACGTCTTCTTGTGCTCGAAGCGCGGATGCGTCAGCTTGTTGACGAGATCACCGTCATTGGACATCAAAAGAAGCCCTTCCGAATCCTTGTCGAGCCGTCCGACCGGCACAAGCCGTTCGGGCGTCCTCACCACGTCCGCGACCGTACGCCCGCCGAACGGGTCGCTCATCGTCGAGAGGACGCCGACCGGCTTGTAAAGGACAATCGTCCGCTTCGCTTCCGCCGCGACGAGTGGACGTCCGTTCACCTTGATTGCGACTTCTTCGCCAAATCGGGCACCCGGCTCCCGCACGACAACGCCGTCCACCGTCACGACGCCCGACTCAATCAGAGTCGCTGCCCCGCGTCTCGACGCCACCCCGGCATGGGCTAGGATATTCTGCAAACGTTCTTCCATACGGTGGAACGACTTATCCACCCGGGACATCAGTCCTGAGACGCCGGCCGGGCCGGCGGCGGCACCTCGCGGTACTTCGCGAGCATCTCCTTGAACGCCTTCGTCTCGCAGAAGCCGCAGGGCTTGAACTCGGGACAGAACCCACGATAGACACACTCAGGAACGCAGCATTCGGCGAGTTCAGGCTCTTTCTCGGCGATCGCCTCCACAACCTGTTTCCAGGCCGCGCGCGTCTCGGGACTCGCCTGACCGCAGAGGCGTCGACGCGAGATGAACATGATTGCCTGGGCGTTCGCGAAGCACTCGTGCATCACCGGCGCGTCCTGACGGTTCGCCTCACGGGCAACGCCCGTGCGGTCGCTACGCTGGGTCGAGACGAAATGCTCAATGCCGTACTTGTGCCGGACGATATGAACCGACACCCAGTACGGCAGGTTGAGCCACTTCCAGTTGAACGAGAGCTTGCGGATCGGTGAGTGCTCCGCCAGAAGAATGCGCTTCTTCCAGCGCGGGCTCGGCTCACCCGTGCCCTCGTCCTGACGGATGGTCGTACGCGCGGCATCGGCGACTTCGCGCCAGGTGCCCTTCACTTTCATAAACTTGATCTTCGGTGCCATACGATGATTATAGCATAACTGGCTGTGGTTTTTCATTTTCCGCGCCTTCGTTCGGACGTCGGGCCGAACGTGTCGGACGCGGAACGGACTTGCGGACCTTCTCCGGCACGACGCGTGCGAAGACAGCATAATGGTCTGAAAGCTGGTCGTTGGGTTCCAGAAGCGGAACGCCCGTCGCCTCGAACCCCTTGGTCATGATGTAGTCGAGCGCACGGTCACCGTAGCGTTTGTGCGGATGCGTGCCGCGTCCCTTCGGCGGCAGAAGTTCGAGGAGATTCGCATAGCCCGCGCCTTCGAGCGTCGTGAAAACCGTCTCCTCGGCGAACTCCTTGCGCCACTTGTCGGCGTTGAAGTCACCGGCGAGAATCGCGTACGCGTCCCCTTCGGCGATGCGCACAAACTCATTAATCGCATGCGTCCGCTTCGCCCGGTTGGCCGCCACGATCGCGGACGTCGTCGCGCCATAGTTCGCCTTCAGGTGTACCGAGTAGACGGCGGCCGTCACGGCTGGCGAAAGAACAATCTTCGCCATCGCATAGCCGCGCGGCGGATTCGCCTCGGGAACGTACGTCCAGCGCGCCCACTTCGACTCGGCGACGGGCAGCGTCGTCAGGATCACGTTCTGCTGCTGGTCGAAGCGGTCGCGGCGGCGGTAAGCCGAGACGGACGCAACCTTCAAGCCCTTGCGCCCGATCGCCTTGGTGAGTTCCTCGGCAGCCTGCCTGTTGCGGATCTCGCAGAGCGAGAGAATCACATCCTCCCGGCCCGTCGGATCGACCTTCGCAAGGCCGGACGCGATCATCTTTCCCGCAGCCGCGATCGTCGCAGCCTCGACGTCGGGATGCGCCCTGTGCTCGGCACGTCCAGACGGAAACCAGTTGCCGTTCCAAGTACCAACGATGACAGAAAGTAAAATTGCGGCAAAAGACATGGACAAATTTCTTTTTCAACGGGCGAGCCGCACACGCGGATCAAGCGCCGCGTAGAGAAGATCGGTCGCCAGGTTGACGAACTGGTAGAGGAGCGCCCCCAGCACGACGAGCGTGCGGACGACCGCCATGTCGGACGAATGAATCGCCGAGATCGACACCGACCCCAGGCCGGGAATGCCAAAGAAGCTCTCCAGCAGGAGAGATCCAGAGAAGAGCCACGGGATCGACAGCGAGACATACGTCACGATCGGGATGAGCGCGTTCCGAAGGACATGCCGCGTCATGATCGTCGTCGGCGAGAGGTGCTTCGCGTGCGCCGTAAGGACATACGGCTTATACAACTCGTCAAGGATCGCCGTCCGGAAAAACCGGATGTCGGTGCCGAGTGACGAGAGGATGCCGATCAGCGCGGGCAGGACGAGATACGCCGCGCTCTCGTAGCCCCACACCGGGAAGAGCCCCGCCTTGTACGAGAGGAAGAACTGCCCCGCCAGCACGAAGACAACGTAGTTGACGCTCATCAGCACGGTCGAAACGAGGAGAATCGACCGGTCGACGAGACGCCCACGATACGCCGCCGACAGCATCGCGCACATCAGCGCGACGACCGTCCCGCCGACGAGGATCGGCACGGTGAGCGACAGCGTGGGACCGAGCCCGCGCGCCAACACGTCGATGACCGGCTCGTGGTTCTCGATCGAATAGCCGAAATCGCCGCGGCAGATGCCGCCGACGAAGTTCGCGAACTGCACGAGGATCGGCTGGTCGTAGCCCCACTTGTGGTCGAACGCGGCGATCGCCTCCGCCGTCGCGTTCTTGCCAAGGATCACCGCCGCCGGCGAACCGCCGACGACATTGAAGAGGATGAACGTCAAAAGGAGGATTCCGAGTGTCGTCGGAATCGTCCCCAGCAGACGCTTCGTCACATACTTCAGCATGCGACGGCAGCCTTCAGCGTGTCAACGACGACCTGAGGATCGCAGTTCTCCAGACGGCGCAGAATGCAGGCCCAGCGATAGGCACCCGATCCGTTCGTGTCGTAGGGTCGGTCCTGGAAGAGATTGTCGAACGCCGAACGACGGCTCAGGTAGGCCTCGCGCGTCTGCACGAGCTTCCGGCGGAACCCCTCGACATAGGACTCGACGAAGTTCGGATAGTCCGTCACCAAGTTCTCGCGACGGCGGAGGAAGCCCGCATACTGCGCGACATAGCTCTCGAGCGGATGCTCGTAGTTGACAAAGCTGCCCGCATGGTCGGTGATCTTGATCTCCGCCGGCATGTCGTCCCCGCCCTGCCGCACGACCTCGTACTGCTTGTCGAAGAGCAATTCCTTCGTCACCGAGCTCCGACGCCCGACAATCGCATCGACCGCCGCGGCCTCGCCCATCAGGAACGCGAACTTGAGCGCCCACGCCGGATTGCGGAGCCGCGAAAGCGGGATCTTGTCGGAGGCGATGCCCGGCACGTAGTCGCGCACAAAATACACCGTGCGGATCGTCGTGCCGTTGTACTTGTTGTCGCCCCGATACGTCTCGGAGAAGCTGCCGTAGCCAATGCGCTGCGGAAGGTTCATGCCGAGCTGCCGGCACATGAGACGGCGGTCGAGAATGTAGTCGGAGTACTCCTCCGTCTCAAGGATCGCCTGCGCGAGGTCTTTGCCCTCGTCCAACCGCTCCGCGACGCCCCACTTCTGAAGACGGATGATGAGCACCCGCGCGGAGAGCGTGCCGACCTCGCGATACTGGATGATGTAGACGTTACCGCGGCGGTTACCCTCGGTCGGATGACGCGCGAGCGAATGCTCGATGCGGCCGATGTTGATGTAGGCGAGCTTCGAGAAAAGACGCGTCGTATTGAAGAAGAGCGCCTTGACGCGCGGATCGCAAAGGGCCTTGAGCTCGGGATCGTCCGACGCGGCGGCCTCCGCGAAAATCTCGTCGAAGATCACTTCGCCGTTGACGATGCGCGCCCCGGGCAGCCACTCGATCTGGCGGAAGAACTCCGGCGCGATACCGGCGACAAGCTCCTGCTCGCCGACGGACGTCTCGTGGGGCATCCGCGTCAGCGTCCGGCACATCTCGTTGCGCCATTCGACATTGTCGATGGTTTCGTCGCGCAGCTCTGGCGGCAGCAGCATGCGCCGCGCCGTGTTGATCTTCTCCACTTCGCGCCGCAACGCCGCGTCGTCCAGCGCGTCGACATCCAATGTGCGGTACGCGCGCTTGATCTCCGGCGGCGTGGTCGTCGGGAAAAGGTCGATCTCGGGATTGCCATGGCGGTTCCGTCGCGAAAGCCCCTCGACGAACTCCTTGACCTGCCGGCGGTAGGCCCCAGGCTCCAGCTTGGCGATCTGGTCGTAGCACGACGGCGTCACGTAGCGCGTGCCCGAAGCACGGTTGTAATAATAAATCGTCCCTTCGCCGATGGAGACCTTCGACCCCTCGATGAGGTCGTAGAAGTCTTCCTGCGACAGCGGATGACGCGACATGCGCCAGTTCTCGCCGCGCTCGCGCAAGGCCGCACGGACCTTAATGCTGTTCGTGTTGAGATAACGGATGCGTCGCTTGGACGTCATCTTCTGCAACTCTTCGTCAGCCTTGAACGCGAGGTCCATCCGCTCCGGGTCGGGACGGATCAGCACGTGGTTTTCCGTAAAGATGAGATCGACCGAGTCCGCCAGTTCGGCGTCCTCCTCGACCGGAGTCAGTTCACGCTCCTTCGCCAGCTCCTGCAGCCAGACCAAGCGCTGCATCGCATGCGAGCCCCTGACCGTCACCAGACCGGGCGTACGGAAGAAAATCGTACCGATGCGGCTCAAAAGCCGCCCTTCGGCATCCTTGGCAAAAATCTTTTCCCCGATTATTTTCATATGACAGTATTATATCATAAAGCACGAATCCGGCGGGAGCAATCGGTTAGTGAACTGCGACTCCCTGTACAACAGGAATATCGACGCGCAAGCGGGCGCGGGGCTTTAACC
>CAMAHK010000041.1 GCA_945834475.1 uncultured Verrucomicrobiota bacterium | reverse complement strand
ACCTCTACAGGCAGGCGTCATGACCCAAGAGTCGGTGAATTACTCAGATGCGCCCTTAGAAGAGTGATGAACCCCAGTTCAGAATGTTGCCACAAATCGTCCTGGGTTTGTGCTATAATATCAATCAATGAATGAGTTGCGCGAGAAGAATACTATTTATCTGATGCATGTTGCGACGGGGGCGTATGCGCGGGCTTATCATATGACGCCGCGTGAATTTCTCTCGTTTGACGATGCGCATCATGTCTTGCGCTACATACGAACATGCCCTGATGTATTTGATGCGCTTCCCGAATCTGAGATGGTAAAGGAGATTGATGCGTATGTCAGTCGCTGTTCCTGACAGTCTGTATCATGGGTCAGCCTGCGCATTTGTTCGCCCTGATATCTCAAAGGGGCGTCCTTACAAAGATTTTGGCAAGGGGTTTTACATGTCGGTTGACCGTGAGCAGGCGATCGGCATGATGCATAAGAAGTTTGCGGAGTTGTTTGCTCGGCGTCTCAATGATTCAGTGCCAAGCGTCAGGAAGGTGCTTTATCGTGTCGTGATTGATACTGAAATGCTTGCATCGCTTAAGGTCAAAGTCTTTTCGGTCGCTGACGAATCGTGGCTTGATTTTATCTTGCTCTGTCGGCGGGTTGACGGCGTACCGCATGACTATGATGTTGTCATCGGACCGACGGCGGATGATGACACGCGATTGTTGTTGAAGAACTTCATTGATGGTGTTTATGGTGAGCCGGATGATCCTGCGGCCAAGGCAACATTGCTTCGGTTGCTTAAGCCTGAACGTCTGGGCATCCAATGGTTTGTCGGCAAGCAAAGTGTTGCGGATCGGCTCATTAAGTCTCTTGTTGAGGAGGCTTATGTCTGAAACTTTGATTAGGCAGGCCATTGCATCTAGTGTGGTCGGGATTACGCATCATGTGATGCGGGTGCACTCGCTGTCGGAGGATGAAGCTTATCGGCGCGTGTATGCATCAACGCTATATTCATTGCTCGCCAATCCCGATTCACGTCTCTTCCTTGAGACGAACGAGGAGCTTTCCCGCCTGTACGATGTGGAGGATTCGCAGGGTGCGCAAGCACTCGTGCGAGCAGTGTTGTGAATTGGAGTATGAAGGATTTTGCGAGCGAGACATGAAGAATCTCATTCTGCTTGCTGTTGCGCTTTGTTCGCTTGTTGGTTGTGAAAAGGCCGAGAATACGGCTCGTTCTGTGGCTCGCAAGACGGGCGACTTGGTCGGCAAAGGGGCGGGCGAATTCTTCTCCGGCGTTGGCGACGGCGTTCGGTCGGTGGCGGACGGTTCGGTGCCGGACGTGCTGTCGGCCATTGCCTCTCGCAAGTCGGTTCGCAAGTTCGATTCGCTGAAGAAGGTCGATGAGGTGGTTGTCGAGAAGATCTTGCGTGCCGGGATGGCCGCGCCGTCGGCGATGGACAGGCGGCCGTGGGCGTTTGTGGTCGTTCGCGATCCGCAGCAGCTGGCGCGTCTCGCCGAGAAGCTGCCGAATTCGCGTGTCGGCAACGGTGCGCCGCTGGCGATTGTCGTCTGCGGAAATCTCGACAACGGACTTTCCGGTCGCGGCAAGGAGTACTGGATTCACGACTGCTCGGCGGCCAGCATGAACGTTCTTCTCGCGGTGCACGGGCTGGGCTTGGGTGCTGTCTGGACGGGTGTCTATCCGAACGAGGATCGTGTGGCCGCCGTTCGCGAGATCTTGTCGATTCCCGACGGCTACATGCCGCTCAATGTGATTCCGATCGGCTATCCGGCCGAGAGTCCTGCGGCGAAGGACAAGTGGGATCCCGCCAAAGTCCACACCGATCGCTGGTAACGGCAGCTTGGCGTGATGTTTGTTTGGTCGTGTAGAGGTGGAGAACGTAGAGAGAGAAAGGAAAGAAGATGTTTGGAGATAAGATTAACGATAGAGAATCGCTAGTTGGTGCTCTCGTCGAGGCTCTGGATTCGGCTATGGAGGGGTTTGATGTCTTTGTCGATCTGACGGCGCAGACGGCTGATGTTTTCATTCCAACGGAGATTTCCGGAGAGCCGAATACGAACCTTGATGGACATGAACTTGTCTGGATCGAGAAGGTCTCGTCACGCGAAGGGTTTGAGATCATGCGCGACTTTGCGGAGCAGTACGAAGGTGATGTGCGCCAGAGACTCGCGCGTGCGCTTTCGGGGCGTCGGCCGTTTCGTTCGTTTAAGGATGCCTTGATTGAAGAAGGCCTTTGTGATACTTATTACGCATTTAAAGACAAGGCCTATCGTGAACTCGCCGAAAGTCGACTTCAGGATGCGGACATCGACTTTGTTGACGGTAAGATTGTCTGCTCGGAGAAGCAGCATGTCGACGTGTTTGCGTGTGAAGAAGAAGATTGATAGGGCGCTTGGGCGGACGTTGGTGGTCGCGACAATTGCGGCTGGGCTAGCCTGGTTCGCGCGAGGAATCAAGGAATCCTTCTGGCGAACGGATCAAAGTCTGCACATCCGCTGGAACATCACAAATTTCAGCGATCAGTACGAACGCATTTGCAATTTAGACAACGAGTCGCTTTGCCATGCCTATGTGACGAACTTCTGTCACGAAGCGTGTACCCTGCTGAATTATAATTGCAAGTTGTCGCCGAACACCTCCAACCGAGTCGAACGCTATTACTTGGATTGGGACGAACGGATTGATAAGCAATGAGAGTGCAACTGAAAAGAGATTGCGTGCGGCTCGGGGACTTTGCCGTGAAGTCTGTTGAGGCGATGAAGGCGAAGGACGAGAAGGGTGTCATTCGTCTCTACACGGGCGCATCGCAGGCGAACGTGCTGATGCTTCTGACGGAACTCGTCGACCATCTCGCCCAATGCTCTTCGCCGGAGGACTTCCCGGGGGACTGCGCGGAAGTGCGGCGTCTTCGGAATTACAGTCTCTGGGTATTTCAGGGGCTCCTCGAGCGTGTCGGCAATCCTGCGGGAACAGCCAGCGAGTTCGTCCTGGGCGCACAGTGTTTCTTCGAGGCGCTCCTGACGCGCGATCCGCTCGTCTTCCGCATGGTGACGAATCCGACGCAGCGACGGCATTACCTGATGCTCCTGCGTCTGGCGCTGAAGCTCAACGGGTTTCTTCTGAAGAACAAGTGGGCGTACGGACTCCTCTGCAAGATGTTTGGCGGAAAGGAAGATGCCGAAACGCCGCGCACGCGCGACGGCGAATGGATGAAACGCCAGCGTGCGGTTGTCGAAGCGGAGGCGAAGGCGACGGGGCGCCGTCCCCAGGAGATTGCCGAGGGCGTCTGGCTTGAGCATGAGGAGGAGTGGTCTTGTGCGGCGCATTTCCCCGAGATGTTGCGCGGCTATGCCTCCGCGCAGTCGCTCAAAAAGCGCTATTACGAGTAAACTGTGCCATTTCGGCAAGGGGATTTTGCGCTGTCTTTTGGGGGTTGGCGAATGTGTTGAAAATGCGAAACGGCTTGTTCAAAGCCGTCATTCGACAAGGCCGAATTTGCGACTAAACGTGGCTTGCCGACTTTTGATGTCTTGTGAAGCGGCGATCTGTGGCTTATAATAGCCGCATGATTCGACAGGTGAGTTTGATTGTGATTTCGACGGCCGTTTACGGGCTGGCGCTCGGCTGGCGCTGGTCGGCCTTATGGCGCTTGCTGCGATTGGCTGTGTCCTTGCCGCGCTGGCCTCCGTCCTGTGGCTCTTCGCCGTTTCGACCGAATCGACGTCCCTATTCATTTTGCTGACGTTCGCGCTGATCCTCGTGTCCGTCGTGCTTGGCACCCGCACGCTTGGCGGAATGGTCGCCGCGAAAGTGGTGAACCACTCGCGCGGACTCTCGGCGTGGTATCTTATCTTCCTCGTCGTCGCCCTGCAGGCCATCACCTTGGTGCGTCCCATGCTCGCGTCATCAGAAGACTCGTGCGAAACGATATCGTCTGAGAAATGCTTCTTCATGACGCACTTCCTCCAAAGCTTGAACTGAATTCAAGCCCACATTTTATAAAATGGAATCCAAAGGGTCTGTCCCTCAACGCTCATCGTAGCCCTGCGGGCGAGGGTGCAATCCGCAATCAGCCCGTGCAGCGGCGGCGGACGGCGGACTGGAGGATCACGATCGCGACCGAGGCGAGGATGAGCGCGAGGCCGATCGCCATGCGGAGCGAGAACGGCTCGCTGAAGACGAGACACCCGACCAGGACGGCCGTCGGCGGCTCCAGGGCGCCGTAAATTGCCGTCGGCGTCGGACCGATCCGCTTGAGCGCATAGGAGAGGAGGATCAGCGAGACGAGGGAGGGACAGACCCCAAGGAAGAGTCCCCAGCCCACCGCCGCGACAGACCGCGGCAGCGCGAAATCGCCGCCGCCCATTGCCGCCGCGTAGGCACACACGGCCACGAAGGTGAAGAACATGATGTAAAACGTCTGCGGAACCACGGTGAGCTTGAGGCGTGCTTTGCGGAGCGCGACAATGTAGGTTGCGTACGCGAGCGCGGACACGACCGCCATCGCGATGCCGCCCGCCGTCACCCGCGAACCCGCCGCGTCGATGAGGCGCGTCACGCCGACGAGCGCCAAAAGCGTCGCGAACGAGAGTCGCCAACTCGGTTTCTCGCGAAAGACGACGCACATGATGAGCGCGACGAAGATCGGATAGAGAAAAACGAGCGTCGAGGCGAGTCCCGCCCCGAGGGACTTGAAGGAAATGTAGAACGTGATCGACGAAACGGCGAAGAGAATGCCCAGCGCGGACGTCGTCACCAGCTCCCGAAGGCTTAGGCGTGTCGCCTGACGGGAAACCAGCATCCAGATCCCCAGCGCCAGGATCGCATAGCCGAAGCGGAACAGCAATACGGAGATCGGCCCGTACCCGAGATCGTAGAGCTTCAAAGCCCCGAGCGGGTTCACACCATAGGAAATGGCGGAGGCCACCGCCGCCGCCGTTCCCGCCACCATCATCGCCGTCCGCTTCGTCATCAGTCCTGCGCCTTCCAATAGCGGAAGTAGTCGATCGAGTAGACGGACGGCAGGTCGGCCTTGTCCGGCTCTCCGGCCCACGTGTACATGATCTCACAATCGAAGGTCACGTGCATCGGACGGTGGAAATGGTCGTTCTTCCGGGCGAAAACCTCCTTCCCGTCAACGAACCAGGTCAGCGTCTCAGCCGTCCACTCGAACCCATACGTATGGAAGTCAGCCCAGAAGTCGAAGTCGACCGTTGTGGACTTCGTGCGATTCGGCAGCGTCTCAACGCCACCGTGAACAATCCCCTCGAGATACGGCGTCTTGAGGCGATGAACCGTCGTATAGTAGACGCGGTTGACATCCTGCGTCACCGTGCCGTTCTTGCCGAAGAACTCGAAGATGTCGATCTCCTCGGTCGTCTCGCCGAGACGAAACTTTTTCTCGGGCTGGTCCGACAGTGGATCATAAAGCCAAAACGCATTACAGACCGCCGCCTTCATGCCCTTCGCGCGGCACTCGTAATAGCCGTAGAAGGTCTTCTCCTTCGCCCGCACGTACGCGGTCGCATACGTATCGAAGCCGCGCCGCAGGTTCTCGGGCGTCTTCTCGTCATCGCGCAGGAGTCGCGCCGTCAAGTTGAGGCAGCCGTTCGAGACCGCGACATTGTCGCGGGCGAACAGGAAGCCGGCGCGGCGCCCCGGAAACGACCAAACCCAGTCGTCCCAGCGGGACGCGTCAAGCGACGTGCCGTCAAACTCGTCCGCAAAATTTGGCTCAACCGCGCCGCGGGCGAGGACGCACCGCGGTACGGAACAGAAGAGCACCAGCGCTGCGAGCAGCCTCCTCATGCGAGGGCGGCCTTGATCGCCTCAACCGCGCCATCGACCGGCACGATCTTCGTCGCGCTCTTGTCGTCGCAGCGGCGCTTCACTTCAACGCCGCCGTTCGCGAGGCCCTTCGAGCCCACGACGACGCGCACCGGGAAGCCGATGAGGTCCGCATCCTTGAACTTAACGCCGGGACGCTCCGCGCGGTCGTCGACGAGGACGTCGATGCCCGCCGCCTCAAGCGCGGACTCCAGGTCGTCCGCAATCTTCGTGACCTCCGCCTTATCCGGATCGAGGTTCTCGACGACGACCTGGTATGGCGCGACGGACGCGGGCCAGACGATGCCGTTCGCATCATGACTCTGCTCGATGACGGCCTGCACCGTGCGGCTCACGCCGATACCGTAGCAACCCATCACCATGACCTTCTCCTCGAGCTTGTCGTTCTTGAAGACGGCCTTGAAGGCATCCGTGTACTTCGTGCCGAGCTTGAAGACGTGACCGACTTCGATGCCGCGCTTGATGACCATCCGCTGGCCACACTTCGGGCAGATGTCGCCGTCCTTGACGATGACGAGGTCGGCATACGTCTCGATCATGCAATCGCGTTCAAGGTCGACGTTCTCGAGATGAACATCCGTCTTGTTACCACCGCAGATCATGCCCTTGGCCCCCTTCAAAGCCTGGTCGGCGACGACGCGCACCTTCGCGCCGACGGGACCAGCAAAGCCAACCGCCGCGCCCGTCACGTCCTCGACGATCGCCTGCGGGGCGAGTTCGAGCGTCTTGACGTTGAGAAGGTGCTTGAGCTTAATCTCGTTGACGTCATAGTCGCCCGGCACGCAGCAGAGGACCGGCTTGCCGTCCGCCATGTAGACGAGGGTCTTCACGAATGCGGATGCCGGCGCGCCCATGAACGAGGAGATCTCCTCGATCGTCTTCGCATTCGGCGTCGCCACCTCTTCGACCGCAGGAGTGTCAGCGCCGTGCCCGGGGGCGGGCGACGGTACGATCTTGCGCTCCGCCTTCTCCAGATTCGCGGCGTACTTGCAGGCCTCGCAGACGGCGATGCCGTCCTCGCCCGCGTCCGCGAGGACATGGAACTCGTGCGAGAACTTGCCGCCGATGTCACCCGTGTCGGCCTCGACCGGATACGCCGCGAGTCCGCACCGCGCGAAGACGCGCTTGTAGGCGTTGAACATCGCCATGTAGCTCGCATCCGCCGCCTCGAGCGAGGTGTCGAACGAATAGGCGTCCTTCATCAGGAACTCCTTCGAGCGCATGAGACCGAAGCGCGGACGGATCTCGTCTCGGAACTTCCACTGGATCTGGTAGACCGTAACCGGCAACTGGCGGTACGACGAGATGACGCCCTTGATGACGTCCGTAACCATCTCCTCTGCCGTCGGCGAGAGCGCGTAGTCGTGCGACGCACGGTCTTTGAGACGGAACATCCCGGGGCCCATCGAGTCCCAGCGGCCGGACGTCTTCCAGAGCTCCGCCGGCTGCAGGATCGGCATCACCACCTCGAGCGCACCCGCCTTATCCATCTCCTCGCGGACAATCCTCTGCACCTTGTTAAGCGCACGCATGCCGAGCGGCAAGTACGTGTAGAGTCCGCCCGCGACCTTCTTCATGAGGCCCGCGCGGACCATCAGTTTGTGCGAATCGATCTCGGCGTCGCCGGGATCTTCACGAAGGGTCTGAATGAGTGTCTTTGTCCATTTCATTTTCTGATTCCTTTATTAAGATTTTTGCCGTGTAGAGGTGAAGAGCGGGGAGAGCTTCGCGCCGGAAGATTTCTCGACTTCGGCAAAGAGCGAACGCCCGTGGGCGTCCATCGCCACCACGCCGCGGAAATTCTCGACATCGAAGTGCCAGACGGCCTCGGCCGCGCCGAACGCCTTGAGGAGCGATACGCCCGCCACGGTCTTCACCGAATCGGCGTACAGCGCACCCGCGCCGCCCACCGCCTGGACGTACACGCACCCGTGCTTCT
This sequence comes from uncultured Verrucomicrobiota bacterium, assembly GCA_945834475.1. Classification (GTDB taxonomy): domain Bacteria; phylum Verrucomicrobiota; class Kiritimatiellia; order RFP12; family UBA1067; genus UBA1067. The sequence continues at coordinate 14,548 of CAMAHK010000041.1, read as the reverse complement.
TCATCGCCGCCAAGGTCGCCGCATCCATGCCGCCCTTGCCGATGATGACCCTAACGCCGCTCTTCGCGATGAAGGCGGGCTCGTACGGATTCTCGCGCACGCTCGTCGTCGGTCCCGCGGACACGACGCGCCACTCCTCCGTACCGCGGTGCGTCTCGCCCGCGGCGGGTAAAGACGGCTGGCCAGCGCCGCGGGCGGGGACGCACCGCGGTACGACGTTCACGCACACCGGCCCGCAATGATAAAGCGCGCCGTCGGTGAAGTCAACGGGTAGCTCTCCGCCGTCAGCGAAGAACTTGTGGAACTTGTCGCGTCCCGTATAGATGCGTCCCGTGATCTCAACGGCCTCCCCGGCTTTGAGCGCACGAACCGCCTTCTCGGTAAAAGGATAAGAGATCTTCGTCATATCTCCACGTTCTCCACATCTACACGGCCATCAAACCACAATCGTGCGTCGCCGGCACGCCCAGCACATGTACGCGATCGTCACGAAAAAGCTCGCTGGCACACGCGGACGCGACGCGACCTTGACGCCGAGAAGCGTCGTCTTGCCGCCGAGCCCCATCGGTCCGATCCCCAGCGTGTTGGCTTCGGAAAGAAGATTCTTTTCCAGACGCGACAAGAGTGTCGCGTCCCCGGCTTCGCCCACGACAACGGGGCCGCCCACCATCGCAACGGGGCCGCGACACTCCTGTCGCGGCATTCCGGAACCCTTCTCGTCCAACGGGCGCAACAGCTGCTCCTTCGCGACTTCATACCCCGTCGCGCGGTCGCCGCCGATGCAAACGCCGAGAATGCCCGGCGCGCAGCCATAGCCCTGAATCTTCTGCACGGCATCCAAGACGCACTTGCGCACGCCCGCAAGGTCGCGTCCGGCCCCCAGCATCGCGTCGGGCAGCGAATACTGCCGCGACATGTTCTCCGATCCGCCGCCCTTGAGGATGAGGGTCACTGCGGGAGACTCCGTACCGCGGTGCGTCCCCGCCCGCGGCGCTGGCAAGGACGGCTTGGAGACGCCGCGGCCGAGGACGGCTCGCGGTACGGTGTAGTGCACGACCGGTGCCCCTTCGGCGCAGTTGTCGTCGTACGACTTGCCTGTCACCGAGTCGATGCAGTTCTTGCGCAGGTAGCCGCGCGCGGTCGCTAGGGCCACGGCCTTCTTGAGGACGGCCGGCGTCACCTTGCGACGGAGGCGCTCGTCGACGAAAAACGTGAGCGTGCCCGTATCCTGACAGAGGGGCGTTCCCTGCTTTTTCGCGAGCGCGCAGTTGTCGAGAATCGTCTTCAGAACGACTGCGGCGGAGGAACCCTTTTCTTCCTTCCGGGCAGCCGCACGCAACGCCTTGAGAACATCGTCCGGCAGGGACGACGCCGTCTCGCGAATCAGCGCCACCAGTTTTTCGATCAATGCATTGGCCATTTGCGCTATTATACCAAATTCGTCACTTCGCCGTCTTTGAGAGAACCTCGCAGCCGGTCTCAGTGATGAGGACGAGATCCTCGATGCGGACGCCTAGGTTGTCCTCAAGATAGATACCGGGCTCGATCGTTACGGACATCCCCGGTTTGAGGACGGTGTCGCTCTTCTTGGACGCGGCCGGCGCCTCGTGAATCTCGTAGCCGACGCCGTGGCCGAGAGAGTGTCCGAAGCACTTGCCGAACCCGCCCTTCGTGATCACGTCGCGAGCGACCTTGTCAAGCTTCTTACCGGTCATTCCGGGTTTCGCCGCCGCAATCGCCGCGAGGTTCGCCTTCAGAACGAGGTCGTAGACTTTCTGATAGGTCTTCGAGGGTTTCACGGGAATGTAGTTGCGCGTCATATCGGAGCACATGCCGTTGAGCTTGACACCCATGTCGACGAGCACGGGATCGCGTCCGTTCCAGGTCGTGTCGTCCGGCTCGTGGTGGCACTCCGCCGCGTTCTTGCCGACGCAAACGATCGTCTCGAACGCCTCGCCCTCGCCGCGGTCGATCATCATCTTCTTGATAACGTTCGCCATCTCGCGTTCGGTCATGCCGGCCTTGAATTGCTTGCACGCATCCTCCCAGATCTCGACCGTCAGTTGCTCAGCCGCACGGAGCTTGTCGAGCTCCTCGGGCGTCTTCACCATGCGGATGTCATGGATCTCCTTCGTGACGTCGACGTACTTCGCGCCCTTCGGCCCCTTCTCCTTGAGCGCCAGGAACGCCGCATGACTCATCGAGAACTCAACGCCGATCTTCGCGCCCTTCGGCTTGAAGTTCTTGATATCCTTGCACGTCAGCTTCGGCGCGACGCGGTGCACCATCGGGATATAGCGGAAGTCCGTGTAGAAGACCGGCTTCCCCTTCTGCACAGTCAGGATGCCGTTGTCGCAATTGATGCCCGTGACCGCCCGTAGGTTCGCCTGGTCGCGGATCACGATCTGATCGAGTTTCTTCGTCTTGAGAACTTCTTCGACCTCGTTAATTCTCATTGTCGTCTACCTTTACTCATACGTCAACTGCGCCGTCACCGTTGCCGCGTGATCGGACACAAAGCGCACCCAGTAACCGCTTAGCGCACACGGCAGGACATCCGTCCGTACCTCGTTCGCCTTAAGCGGATATGCACCCGCCTTCACCCAGATGCCCCAACCCGTCACATCGACCTCCATCGTCACGGTCGCGTCGGCGGACGCGGCCAGCGTCAGCGTCTTCTTGTCAAAGCCGTTCATCAGGTAGGCGTCCGACAACTCGCCCGCCGCAACGGACGCATTCTTCCACGGACCGCCGACACCCCGTGCCTTGCCCGCGCGCCAGAAGTCATCGATCGCCATCAGCCGGAGCTCGCCCGGCAACGTGACCGCGAAAAGTCCGCGCCACGAACCGTAGTCGACGATCTCGCGATTGTGCGTCGCCACCGGTCTTAAGCCCGCAAAGCCGTGCGCATTCTCCGCCGGCAGCTCGTAGTAGATTCCGCCCGCATTGAAATGGTCACGCTCGGTGCAGACCTCGCGGCAGACGCGTCCGCCCGCAAATGTCGTGCGGGCTTCGCTACCGTAGGGGAGCCGCCAGCGGTTGCCGGCATCATCGACGTAGAGGATTGACGAGGTTTCATACTTCAACACACCCGTCGTGATCGGCGCATCCTTCGCAACCGCCATTGCGGCCTCTGGACAGTCCTCAATCACAACCTGCTCAACCCCCTCGACCTTCTTCACGACGACCTTCTGTCCGACAGAGAGCGACAGCGCAAACGGGTCGATCTCGTTGACATGCAGCAGGGCCTTCGACGCTTGGCCGAGATCAAATCGCTTCGCGGGCAATGCGTCGAAGGCATCGGCGACGCGGTCGTCCGTCGTGCGGTAACAGAGCGTGACCGTCGCATTGCGGTGCGCGGCGAGCGCCTTGAAGCGAATCCATTCACCGGCAAGACCCGAAAGATCGTTTCCGCCCGCACGGATCACCCCGGCAGACTTCCACTCGCCCGTCCCCTCCGCATCGACCTCAATCGCGAACACGCCCTCGCTCACCCACGCCCACTTGTGGGCATAGCCCGCCAAAAGATACGGATCCGAAACGGTCTTCGCCGAGATGTCCTCTCGGCTCCAGACGACCGCGTTGCCGATCGCCGGGCCCATCCGGTCAAGGTCCGCCTCATCGAGGAAGCAAAGGTTCGAGTGGCTCTTTGCCGGACCCTTGATTCTTCCCTTCACGGACCTCTTGTTCAAGAACTCGTTTTTCGCCGAGTCGTCGCAACCGAGGACGACCTTGCCGTTCCATTCGCAGAAATCACCAACCACCTTCAGGTAGTTGGAGCGCGGGCGGATGCCCTTCGCCTTACCCGGACGGAACGATGTCGGAAACTTCCAGAACGTGCCGTGCATTGTCGCGAGCCAGACCTCCCTGTCGCCGATCTCGCGGATACGCGGCCACTCGGTGTTCCAGCCGTGCGCGCCATCGTAACTGTGCGAACCCTTCGGCAGCCGGTAGTCCACCCACTTCACGCCGTTGGTCGTGACGCTCAGAATCACGCTCTTTGCATCCCATCCCATCGCCCAGATCGGATTCGCGTTCGGATGCTCGTTGCCGTAGATGCCGTCCTTTGTGGTCACCTCGGTGAACTGGTTCGGACGGATGAGATGCCAATTGTCCGACTGCTGCTCGCTCCACCACGCGAGTGCACCCGACGGAATCGCGGGATTCTTCATCGCCTCGTCGCAGTACCAGCCGTTGTTGGCGTAGAAGACGCGGTCGAATCCGCTGCACGTGCCCTTGCCGTGATAGCCGAAAAGGTCCGAAATCTCCGCCTCGTTCCAGCCCTTCGGCGGCTCGACGCCCAGCTTCGCGAACAAGGTTGTGAAAGGTCCTGCGTTATGGCTATCCCGGATCAGCGTCCGCGTCTCGAGCGTATTGACATCGAGTTCGTACAGGGCCTCTTCCATATCCGTCACATAGATCTTGTTCGCCGGATCGGAAAGATGCCGCGCCGCACCCGTGAGACGCCCGGGCATCGTATGGATCGGGACCGTCCGCACGCTGCCATTCCTGTCAACGAGATACGTACCAATGAAAAGCTGCTGCGACTCGCGGTGGATCAGGCGGTCCGCGTGTGTGCCGCCGACGGACTCCTCCCTGATGACCTGTTCCTTCGCGGGCGTGATCTGATAGAGCTTGTCGCTCGACCCGACCGGACAGTGAGGCCCGTAGGTGATGACCCACAGGCTCCCCGCCCACGGCACAACCGCGCCCGTTCCGCACTCGCCCTCGTCGTTGTAGTAGGCAAGCGACGGATAGATTCCGCACACGTTTTCGGGTTCGGCAAAGGCCGCGCCCACGAGGAGCGCGACCGTCCAGAGGATTGCCTGTTTGAATTTCATTTTGTCATTCCTTGTCTTAAATGCTCCAGCCACCGATCTTGAGGTTGCGGCAGACTTCCGAAATGAGAATCGCCGTCACGAACGCGGGCGCGACGTAACGGACCATGAACGCGAAGAAGTGCTTGGCGCGGAAGGGATGTCCATCGACCTCAACCTCGTCGATAATCGCCTTCGGCTTGATGACCCAGCCAACGAAGAGACAGGTCAAAATCGCCGCAATCGGCATCAGGAAGCAACTCGTCACGATGTCGAAGAAGTCGAGGAACTGCAGTCCAAAGACCGTGATGTCGCCCCACGCGCCGTAGCCGAGCGCCGAGAACGCCGAAAGGAAGCAGATGAGCGCGCCGGTGAAGAACGTCGCCGGCTTGCGCTCGATGTGCAAAAGGTCGCAGACCGAGGCGACGCACGCCTCGTAGAGCGAAATCGCCGACGTCGCCGCCGCGAAGATAACGAGCGCGAAGAACGCAAGACCGAGCCATGTCCCCGCCGTGCCAAGCATCGCAAAGACCTTCGGCAGCGTGATGAACATGAGGCCCGGACCCGCGTTCATCGCCTCCTTGACGGGCGTTCCCGTCTTGATGGCGAACATGTAGACGACCGGGATGATCATGAGGCCCGCGATGAGCGCGATCAGTGTGTCGAAGACCTCGATGCGGCGGACGCAGCGCTCAATGGAGTCCGTCTTCTTCATGTACGAGCCGTATGTCACCATGATGCCCATCGCGAGCGAGAGTGAATAGAACATCTGACCCATCGCGCCGAGGATCGTTTTGCCGAGCGTTGCGACAGAGAACTTGCCGTTCGCGTCGCAGAGGCAGTCGAGGTTCGGGAGGAGATAGTACTTGATCCCCTCACCCGTCCCCGGTAGGCAAACGACGTAGATCGAGATCGCGAGCGCGAGGAGGAAGAGGAGCGGCATCAGCACGAGGTTCGACTTCTCGATGCCGTTCTTGACGCCGAGGACAATGACCGTCGCACAGCCGAGCACAAAGAGGATGCCGTAGCCGAACGGCGCGAAGTTCGCGGAGATGAAGCCCGAGAAGAACGCCCCCGACTCGGCCGCGCCCGCCCCCATCGGCTGCGCGCCTGTGAAGGCCATCTGCGCGTAGGTGACGAAGTACTTGAGCACCCAGCCGCCGATGACGCAGTAGTAGGGCACGATCAAGATCGGCACGACCGTCGCGATGAGGCCGATGAAGCCCCACCCCTTGTGCAGGCGCGAGTAGGCCGTCAGCTGCGACTGCTGCGTCGCGCGGCCGATCGTGATCTCCGTCAGCATCAACGTGAAGCCGAGCGTCACGACGAGCGCGAGGTAGATCACGAGGAACGTGCCGCCGCCGTACTGCGCCGCCAAATACGGGAACCGCCAGAGATTCCCGAGCCCGATCGCCGACGCCGCCGCCGCGAGAATGAACGCCACCTGTCCCGACCAACTTGCCCGCTTCTTGCCTTCCATGATTCTCACCCCTTCAATAAGACAAAATCCAAAGGGCCCCACAAAGAGCCCTTCAGCCTCATTCCTCAACCTTAACCTTCAACCTCAACCTTCATTCTTAGAAATCGTAGTACACCGCGAACTCCAGACGGTGGCTGTCGTTATCTTTCTGCTCGCCGACGTAGTCGGTCGTCAGGTAGGCGTATTCGACGCCGAAGTGCAGGTTCTCGTTGAACTGGTAGAACGCGTCAATGTATGCGCGGTCATTGTACGTGATGCCCGCGTAGTCGCCACGCGTATAGATGTCGACGTCGCGAGAACTGACGTTCGGATTGTCGAAGCCGTAGCCTGCGGCAAACGACCAGGTTTCGTTCAGCTCGTACTTGAGGTCGACAAACCCACCAACCGTCGTCACTTCACGACCCTTCCGAGTCGGATCCGTGAAGGCGATCTTCTGGCCGACACCAGCCTGCACGCCACCGAGGTTCTCACCCGCGAAGATCTGTCCGCAGAGCGTGAACTTATCGAGGAACGGCACCGACGCGGCAATCATCACGAGGTCGCTGTTGTAGGAGTCGTTGGGACCGTCATAGATAGGAGATGATTGAACGATGGCCCCTGTGTCCGAATCCAACCCGTAGCCGCTCAGCCGATGTGAGCGTTCGCGGCCGTACTGGCCGGCGATGCCGATGAGCACGCGGCGGTCGCTCTCTTCCCACGGCGCGACGTGATCGTAGACGAGTGCGCCCTCGAAAAGGCACCACGCGGACTGCTCGTTGTCTTCCGTGCCGTTGCCGTCGCGGTCGCCGCCCATGCCCGGGCCGTTCTTGACGAGACCGACACGCGCCTCGAGCTTGCTATCCTCCCAGTCCCAACGCTTCGTCACGCGGACCTGCGGACTGCGGCGGTACGGATAGCCCGTGTTCTCCATCCACGCGCCGTCGATCTCGCTCGGCGTGACCATCTTCCAGAGGTGCCAGGTCTGGCCGAAGAGAATCGACCAGCCCGTCTCGTGCTCCATATTCCAATAGAGGTGACGGACATGGAAGTCGGTCTTGTTCGCGTTGTCACCCGCAAGGTCGAACTCAAACTTGCCGTTGAACTTCCAGCCGTTCACGACCTCGGGCGTCGCGAATTGGAAGCCGAGGATCGAGTCGTTCATGCTGAGCGTGGACGTATGGTCCTTGCCGGCATGGCCCGGCGCGTTCTTCGGGCGCACGTAGTCGGAGTACATCGGGTAGTCCGTTCCATGGGTGTTGTAGATGCCCTCGAGGACAAGCCAGCCGTACGGCGTGATCTGAAGTCCCGACTCAGAAAGCGGCTCGAAGATGTTGGCCGTCGCATCGGCGAGAAAGTACTTCTTGCCCGACGCGGTCGTGTAGACCTTGCCCGATTCGCTGATTTCCGTCGACTCGTCGGCCTTGGCCGCGTCCACCTTCGGGGCGTCGGCCTTCGCCGCGATCTGCACGGACTGCTCGGCGACCTTCGCCTCGACCGTCTTGCCCGCCGTCTCGAGCTCGGCGATGCGCGCTGCCTGGGCCTTGTTCTCGGCCTCGAGTTTCGTGATGCGCTCGATGAGCGCCTGGAGATCGGCCTGCGTGACCGCATCCGTCGGCGCAGCCTCAACCGCCGAGCAGATGCCCGTCGCCATGACTGCCGCCATCAAAACGTTCTTCATCTTGATGAATTCCTTTTCAATATTTCGTTAATTATATCATTTCACAACGGACAACGCAATGACCTGGCTTTTTTGCGCTGGGTGCACCTAAAGTGGTATAATACGCTCAATCCATGGTTGCGCCAATCCAGGCCTTTCAACGTCTCTTTACCCCCCCGGGCGACAGTCCCGGTGGCCGCTTGGCCATACCCTCGCTCACCGGCGCGGCGGATGCCTTCCTTGCCGCGGCACTGACCAAGAAACGACTTTCGACGGACGACGAACGTCTTGCGGAAAGTCAAGATTTACACCAGGAAACTTGCGTTCTGGCCATCACGCCAGGCATTCCCGATACCGATAGGCTCCTGGACGACCTTCGCATCGTTACCGCACGAACAACGATCCGCATCCTCGAGTTTCCACCTTTGTTGGACGGTGACAAGTCCGCACTCGGCCTTCGGCTCAAGACAATCGCCGCGCTCCGCAGCTGGTCCCTGAACCCCTACCCCTGCGTCATCGTCGCCCCCTTCCCGGCTCTTGCAACGCCCCTCAACACCTCCCGCGACGCCCAGCCGCTCCGATTGGCCACGGATGACGCTCAACTTTCGACGGACGACTTCCGACATCCACAACTTGTCGAGAAACTGGCCTCAATGGGTTACGAGCGGTTACCCCAGGTCGAGAAAGAGGGCGATTTCTCCGTGCGCGGCGGCATCGTCGACATCTGGTCACCCGGCGACGAGTTCCCGATTCGCGCCGAATTCTTCGGCGACGATCTCGAAAGTCTGAGAACTTTTGACCCCGCAACCCAGATCTCGATTGCCAGGGTTGATACGGCCGAGATCCTTCCGATTCGAGAGCAAGGGGAAGGACTTGCGACAACCGACAGCCGACTTACGCTCTTCGAGCTTTTGCCTAGGGGTGCGACCGTTCTCGCCCTCGAGTATAACAATTACGACCTTCCTCCGCTTAACGCTTATCACTTATCGCTTATCACTTCCGGCGATCCTCCCCCGCCGCACACGCCGACTTACGACTTCCAGACCGTCCCGCTCCCCGGCTTCGCGGAACTCGGCGCGGACGAGGCGCATCACCCCGAACTCTTCGACACAGCCCGGCAGCGCCTCGACCAGCACCTTGCCGCCGCCGAAGCGCGCGGCACCCTGATCGTCAAGGCCGACGACCTCTCCGGTGGATTTGAAATCGCCCACCACCACTCATCACTCATCACTCATCACTCATCGTTACTTGTCGTCACCAAGGCCGACCGCGTCTTCGTAAAACGCTCCCACGTGCGACGCGACAGGAGTGTCGCGTCCCCCCTGGCGGGACCGCGCCTCAACGACTTTGATGATCTCGAACCCGGCGAATACGTCGTCCACGTCGACTACGGTGTCGGCCGCTACATCGGCGCGTCGGAGATTGTGGTGGACGGCAAGCGCAGCGAGGTCTTCACGATCGAATATGCGGACGGCGGCAAGCTCCATGTCCCCGCCGCACACGCCCATCTCCTCTCACGCTACGTCGGCATCAAGGGTGAGGCCGTGCGGCTGCACCGGCTGGACGGCAAGCGCTGGGAGAAGGACAAAAAAGACGCCCAGAAGGCTGTCACCGATCTTGCCGCCGCCCTTCTCGAGACACAGGCCAAGCGCGATACCGTCCCCGGCTTCGCCTATGACGTCCAGTGCGAAGGCCGCGAGGCCTTCGACGCCGCCTTCCCCTACGACGAGACCCCCGACCAGATTTCGGCCATCGCGGCGATTGAAAACGATCTCGCGAGCCGCAAGCCGATGGACCGCCTCATCTGCGGTGACGCCGGCTACGGCAAGACCGAGGTCGCCATGCGCGCCGCCTTCATCGCCGCGATGAACGGCAAGCAGGTCGCCGTGCTCGCGCCGACCACCGTCCTCGCCGAGCAGCACTTCGAGACCTTCACCTCACGCTTCGACGGCACACCCGTGCGCATCGAGTCCGTTTCGCGCTTCCAGACCTCCGGTACGCACGCGGGCACCTTCAAGCGGCTCGCGACGGGCGTCTGTGACATCGTTATCGGCACGCACGCGATCCTCTCGTCGAAGATCCAGTTCCACGATCTCGGACTTATCATCATCGACGAGGAACAGCGCTTCGGCGTCCGCCACAAGGAATTCCTCAAGCGCCTCCGGGCGACCGCCGACATCCTGACGCTTTCCGCGACGCCGATTCCGCGCACGCTTTACCTCTCGATGACTGGGGCCCGCGACCTCTCGCTCCTCCGCTCGCCGCCTCGCGAACGCGTCGCCGTCGAGACGCGTATCGTCCGCGACCTCGACGAGATCGTCAAGACCGCCATCGAATCCGAGCTCATTCGCGGCGGCCAGGTCTTCTTCCTCCACAACCGTATCTCCACGATCGGCAAAGTGGAAAAGAGACTGGCGGCAATCTGTCCGAAGGCGCGCATCGTGGTGGCGCACGGCCAGATGGACACGAAGACGCTCGCCCTCAAGATGCGTGCCTTCGAGCGCGGCGAATACGACATCCTGCTCTCGACGACGATCATCGAGTCAGGCATCGACATCCCGCGCGCGAATACGATTCTCGTCAGCGACGCGCAGAACTTCGGCATGGCCGACCTCTATCAGCTCCGTGGACGCGTCGGGCGCTCGTCGAAGCAGGGCTACGCCTATTTCCTGCTGCCGCCCTCAGGGGACGTCGACTCGGATGCGCGTGAACGTCTGACCGCGCTCAAGCGCCACGGCGGACTCGGCTCTGGCTTCAATCTCGCGGTGCGCGACCTCGAGCTTCGCGGTGCCGGCAACCTCCTCGGCTCGCAGCAATCGGGACACATCGCCGCCGTTGGCTTCGGGCTCTACTGCCAGCTTCTCCAGCGCACGATCGCACTGATGAAGGGCGAGCGCGTCAAGGATGTCATCGACGTCAAGCTCAACCTTGACTTCACGAATCCGCGCATCCCCTTCACCTATATCGAGGAAGACGTCCAGCGCCTCTCGCTGATGAAACGATTCGCCGAAGCGCAGGACGAGAAGGCCGTCAAGGCGCTTGCCGCGGAGATGAAGGACCGCTTCGGTCCCCTGCCGCCCGAAGCCGAGGAATACGTCCGCGTCGGCTTGCTCCGCACGACCTGCGCCGCCGCCGGCATCACCAACATCGATGTCAAAGAAACACGAGCCGTCTTCTACAAGACCGGCTCGCGTGAGATTGCCTTTGTCGAGACGCTCAAGGGCAAGACCCCCGAAGCCAAACTCAAGGAACTGATCAGAACCACACGTTCACGATCGGAAGAGCCGGCACGCAAGACGTCGTAATCAGGTTGATCGCACCGATCTGAATACCGTGCATCTCGTCACAGGCGTTAATCACGCCAATCTGGCAGCCCTCGACCTCGTTCGCGAGATTGATGACGCCGACCTGACCGCCTTCGACCGTATCGGCCCAGTTGATGCCGCCGATCGCCAGACCCTCGAGCAGACGCTGCTCGACATTGACCGCACCGACCTGAACGCCGTAGAAGTTCAGCGCCGTCCAGTTGCCAAGGCCGACCTGAAGGCCGCCGGCAATCGCCCCGTTGTAGTTGATTCCGCCGACTTGAACGCCGCCGAAGTCACCCTTGACCACGTTGAACACACCGGCCTGCAGCGCATACTCGACGCCATCGGCCACGTTCGCAAGGCCGCAGTCAAGACCCATCACATTCTCGCTCCAGCCCAGGATACCACCCAGACGAAGGCCGTAGACATGAACGTCCGTGAACGGAATCTGCGCCGGCGCCACAATGCCGAGCCCAATCGGGGACCACTTCCAAGTATCCGACTCCGCCTTCGCCGTCGTCGCGAAACCGAGCGTAAGAGCGGCGACCGCCGCGAACATGAGCTTCTTCATGGATTATTCTCCTTGTTAATTTGAAGTTTCTTCGTTTGAAATTTCCGTTGCCGGCGCACCCTCGACCGACGCTTCAGTCGCCGACGCGTTTTCGTCCTCATCCTCTTCGGACGCGCAGACCGAGACCGACACAAGCGTCGCACCTTCGGAGAGGCGCACGAGCCGCACGCCCTGCGCGGCGCGTCCGACGACGCCGATCTGATTGACAGGCGAGCGGACCATCTGCGCGTCGGACGTGATCGAGATGATCGACTCGTCGTCGGCGACCGCATGCGCGGCGATGATATGGCCGTTGCGCTCCGCGCCCTTGATGGCCGTCACGCCCATGCCGCCGCGGTGCGTCTGGCGGTAATCCGAGAACTCCGTGCGCTTGCCGTAGCCGTTCTCCGTCGCGACGAGCAAGGTCTTCGTCTCGTCGCAGACGTCGAGCGAGACGACGCGGTCGCCCTCGGCGAGCGTGATGCCCTTGACGCCAGTCGCCGTGCGGCCCATGCGCCGGACTTCGTCCGCCAGGAACTTGATGCCAATGCCGCCCGCCGTGAGCATGATGACCTGTTCGCCCGGCTTCACAAGGCGCACCTCGACGAGCTCGTCGCCGTCGTCGATGTTGATCGCGCGGATGCCCGCCTTGTTGACGTTCGAGTAATCGCCGAGGAGCGTCTTCTTGACCGTGCCATTCTTCGTCGCGAAGAAGACATCGACGTCGCCCTCGAACGAGCGGATCGGGAGTAGGCGCAAGACCTGTTCGCCCGGCTGGAGATTGAGAAGGTTGATGAGCGGACGCCCGAAGCTCGTGCGGGGCGCCTCGGGAATCTCGTACGCGCCCTTGACGAAGAGACGGCCCGTGTTCGTGAAGAACATGAGCTCGTCGTGGGTCTCGGCGACGAAGACGAGGCGGAGGAAGTCCTCTTCCTTCACCTGCGCACCCTTGACGCCATGACCGCCGCGGCGCTGCTGCTTGTACTCGGTGAGCGGCACACGCTTCACGTAGCCGCGGTTCGAAAGCGTGATCACGCAGGGCTCGTCGGGGATGAGGTCTTTGACCGAGACCTCGTTCGCGTCCGCCACGATCTCGGTGCGGCGCGCCGCGTCTTCCTTGAGGCAGTAGCGGTTCTTGATGTCCGCGAGGTCCTCGCGGATGATCGTGTAGATGCGCTCGGGATTCGCGAGAATATCCTCATAATCAGCGATCGCCGCGAGGAGCTTCGCGAGTTCCTCGGCGAGCTTGTCGCGCTCGAGGCCGACGAGCTGGTAGAGACGCATCTCGAGGATCGCGTTGACCTGCAGGTCGGTGAAGCCGAACTTCGACTGGAGGCCCGCCTTTGCCTCTTCGCGCGTCTTCGAGGCGCGGATGATGCGCACGACCTCGTCGAGGTTGTCGATCGCCAGGAGGAGACCGTCGACGATGTGCTTGCGGGCCTTCGCCTTCGCGAGGTCGAAGCGCGTCCGCCGCGTGATGACTTCGAAGCGGTGGTCGACGTAGCAGCCGAAGTACTCCTTCAGGTTCAGGATCTTCGGACGGCCCCCGACGATCGCGAGCATGATCGCGCCGAAGGTGGTCTGGAGCTGCGTGTGCTTGTAAAGGTGGTTGAGGACGATCTCGCCGACCGCGTCGCGCTTCAGGTCGATGACGATGCAGATCTCGTCTTCGGTCACCGACTTCTTGCCCTTCGGTGCTCCCTTCGCGTCGCTCGTGTGGCCGCCTGAGATGTCGCGGATGTCGGCGATGCCCTCGATGACCTTCTCCTTGACGAGCTCGGCCATGTGCTGGATCATCTCGCGCTTGTTGACGGCGTACGGGATCTCGGTGATGACAATCTTCTCGCGGCCGTTCTTCTCGACGATGACCTCGGCCTTGCCGCGCACGGTGAGCTGTCCGCGCCCGAGCTTGTACATCGCGTTGATGCCGTTATGGCCGCAGACCATCGCGCCCGTCGGGAAATCGGGGCCCTTCACGAACTGCATCAGGTCGTCGATCGTGCAGTCGTCGCGGTGCTGGACGTAGTAGTCGATGCCGTCGCAGAGCTCGCCGAGGTTGTGCGGCGGAATGTTCGTCGCCATGCCGACGGCAATGCCGGCGGAGCCATTCAGGAGGAGGTTCGGAAGCTTCGCCGGAAGGACGGTCGGCTCCTTGAGCGTCTCGTCGAAGTTCGGCATCATGTCGACCGTATCCTTCTCGAGATCGTCGAGAAGCTCGTTCGTCGCCTTCTGCATGCGCACCTCGGTGTAACGCATCGCGGCCGGCGGATCGCCGTCGATCGAGCCGAAGTTGCCGTGGCCGTCGACGAGCGGCAGGCGGAGCGAGAAATCCTGCGCGAGACGGACGATCGCATCGTAGACGGAGAAGTCGCCGTGCGGATGGTACTTGCCGATCACTTCGCCAACGACACGGGCGGACTTCACGTGCTTCGTGTTGTACGTGTTGCCGAGCTCGTGCATCGCGAAAAGGCAGCGGCGGTGAACGGGCTTGAGGCCGTCGCGCACGTCAGGGAGCGCACGCCCGACAATGACACTCATCGAGTAGTCGATGTAGTCGCGCGACATCTCCTCTTCGATGTTGACATCTTCCAGAACGCCCGCCGACACGGGTGCCTCAATCTTCTCCTCAATCTCCTCGCTCATAGGTCTATATTATACCAAAAATGTCACCTATCAGACAATCGTGACGAAATCTGACGGCATACTCGGTCAGTCAACACCGCTGCGCGGTCTTGACTGACCTCGGCATCTGAGCAT
>CAMAHK010000040.1 GCA_945834475.1 uncultured Verrucomicrobiota bacterium | reverse complement strand
TGGGGCAGGAGACGGGACTCGAACCCGCAACCCACAGAATCACAATCTGTTGATCTAACCAATTGATCTACTCCCGCCAACTTGGAGCCAGGTAAGGGACTCGAACCCCCGACCTGCTCATTACGAATGAGCCGCACTACCAACTGTGCTAACCTGGCCTGTTGTGTTCTTGAGTGGGTAGTATAACAAAATCACCGACGGGGAGTCAATAGGGAAATTCGATTCCCCGGAAGAAATTTAACAAAGCCCTTGAGTCGCAATTCCATGGCGAGGGACGAAACCTTCGCAATCGGCAGCTTCACCTGCCGCGCCAAAGCGTCAAGCGAAACACCCTCCTCGTCGACATGCGTCATCAGGAGCGCCTCCTCGACCGAGTACGGCGGCGTCTCGGGATCTCGCGCCGGCACCGTCGGCTTATCGTCCTGCGGAGGCAACGCAAGTCCGTCCCCAACGGCCTCGAGAACATCGTCGGTATTGCGCACGAGCGTTGCGCCCTCGCGGATCAGCGAGAGGCAGCCCGCGCTCATCCGGCTGTCGACGCGCCCCGGCACAGCCATCACCGTACGTCCGAGATCGGCCGCGAGGCTCGTCGTGATGAGCGTGCCCGAGCGGAGCGGACACTCCACGGCCAACACGCCCGTCGCGAGCGCCGCGACAACATGATTGCGGATCGGAAAGGTCGTCTGATCGGCGGGACGCCCGAACGGAAACTCGCTCACGACAGCTCCACCCTTCTTCACGATCTCTCGCGCAAGGTCCCGATTCTCTTCAGGATAGAACCGATCGAGTCCCGACCCGATGACGCCAACCGTCACACCCTCGCCTTCCAAGGCGCCGCGATGTGCCTCGGCGTCAATCCCAAGGGCGAGTCCTGACACGACCGACCAGCCCGCCCGCGCCAGCTCCGCGCCGAACCGCCGTGCGAGGGACTGTCCATACGTCGTCGCCCGACGAGTCCCCACAATCGCCACCGCCGGTTTCGACAACGCCGCGACATCGCCTTTGACATAAAGGACGAGCGGCGCACCCGGCGAAGCCTTGAGCCGTTCGGGATACCCCTCGTCAATCCCCGTCACGATCGTCACGCCGAACTTCGCCGCGAGACGCTCCTCGGCCGCCCAGTCGACCGCTCCGCCCGCACGCGCAATCTTGTTCGGATACGCCTCCCAGGCCGCCACGGCCGAGCCGAACTGGGCCATCAGCTTCTCCAGAGTCGCCGGTCCCACTTTTTCGGTCAAATTGAAGGCAATGTACGCTTGACGTTCTGTCATGGTTTTTGATATACTATGCGTGTTTTCGATTTTGGCCCCATCGTCTATCGGCTAGGACACGAGCTTTTCATGCTTGGTAGAGGAGTTCGACTCTCCTTGGGGCTGCCACTCCTCCGCTTCGCTTCGAGTGTTGAAGTTTGAGTGTTGAATGTTGAGTGAAGGTGAAAAAGATCGGGCTCTTAGCCCGATCTTTTCGTTTCATAAGAAAACAATCAATTCCACCACTTATCACTTAACGCTTATAACTTATCACTCAGGCGTTGAAGGCTCAGCCCTGCTGAGCCTTCAATGCCTGCGAGACCGCGAGCATACGCTCGGAGAGGTCTTCGAAGCCGACGTCGGTCGAGTAGACGTCCTTGTAGTACTGGTACGCCTTCTCGAGGTCGCCTGCGGATTCGGCACAGAGGCCGAGCTGGTAGACAATCTTCTTCTTGAGGTCGTCCATCGTCGGGATCGCGTCGCGCGCCGTCTCGAGCTGCATAACGCCCATGTCAGTCTGACCCTGATAGATGAAGCACATCGCCAGGTAGTAGAGCGCCGACAGGCGGTCCTTCGGACTCTTCTGGGCGAGCTGCAGGTGTGTGAGCGCGTCGTCGTAGTAACCGTACGTGAAGTACTGCTTGCCGAGCTCGTACCGGAGGTGCAGATCGTTCGGATAGCGCTCGACACGCTGCGAGAGATCGTCGAAGACGAACTGGTTCTTATTCGCCTCCATCTGGTCGGCCTCCTCGGCCTGGCCCTGCTCGCGCAAGGCCGCGATCTGCTGGTCGTAGTACTGCACCGTCGTCTGCGAGAGCATGCGGTCGAGTTCCGGATCCATCGTGCCCGAAGCCTCGATCGCCTGCTGCAAGACCTCAATCGCCTCGTAATAGCGCTTGCCCTGAATGTAGATTCGCGCAAGCGCACGGCGGGCGTTCATGTTCTTCGGCTCGGACGCGATCTGCTGAAGCTTCTCGGCGATGAGCAGCTCCGCGTCATCGCCCGTGACAACGGCCTTGTTCGCCGCATCAAGCTTCGCCGCCTGCTCCTTGTTCGCGATGAGATTCTGGAAACCGCCCTTCTTGCCGACGGAATCGTTCCAACCCGCGTTCATCGTCGCCTGAGCCTCGGCGTTCTTGAGCATCTGAAGGATGCGTTGGTCGCCCGGCTTGAGCTCGGAGAGCTTGCGGTACGCGTCGCGCGCCTTGTCCCAGCGCTTGGCCATGGTGTAGTACGTCGCCACGCGCTCGAGGAGTCCCGGATCCTTGTTCGAGCACTCGTAGGCCGCCTCAACCGTGATCGCCGCGTGATCGGCCTTGCCAGCCGCCTCGGCCGCCTTGACCGCCGCCTCGATGTTGTCGGGATCCATCGGATTGAGCGAAAGGAGTTTCTCGGCCTCGGCCATCGCCTCCACGCCCTGGCCCTTCTTGACAAGCCCCATGATCTTCTGGCGCGCCATCATGTACGTGAGCTTCGCACCGAAGCCGGTCTTGCCGTTCTTGCGGAAGTTCGCGATCTGGGCTGCGCGCAGGAGTTTACGCGTCTCCAAGACGTCTGGTGCCGCCGAGACAGCCTCCATCAGCATGTCAACCGCAAGGTCGTACTTGCCCGTCTCCAGGGCCTGCCGCCCGCGATTCGTAAAATTCTGCGCCTTCTGTGCGAGATCGACCGCCATCTTACGATACCTCCAAACGTGCGTCGCAACCGAGGGACTCCGCAATACCACGGGCCTTGTAGGTCTTGAGCATGAAATGCGTCGCTGTCGACAGGACACCGTCAAGCGTCGACAGGTCCTGCGCGACGAACTGGGCGACATCCTGCAGCGAGTCGCCTTTCACAAACACCAAGAGATCATAACCTCCGCTCATCAAGAAGCAAGCCTCAACCTGCTCAAAATGCGACACGCGTTCGGCGATCTTACCGAAACCGCAGTCGCGCTGCGGCGTGATCTTCAGCTCAATAACGGCATGTACTTCGTTCATAGACCGACTCCTTACCACTTGAGATTCAAGACATCGTCGACAACCTGCCGCGCCAGGTCGTCCGCCAGACGACCAGAGGCATCACGCTGGGCCGTCGTCGCATCCTGGCCGACAACCGTCGTTGTCTGCGACGTATAAGTCTTGTTGTCGACCAAGACTTTTCCTTCCCGCTTATCGACAACCGAAACCGTCGCCATCATCCTGAGCTCGCTTCCGGTATAACGCGAAAACGTTCGGCGATTGTAACCGACGGAGCCTATCGAGACAGACTTGACAATGCCCTGGATTTCGATCGCCGCATCCTCCGACGAAGCCAGCTTAAACGTACCCTCGCGCTGGAATTCGCGTGCGACCTGACGCGTCGCAAGGGCGCCAATCTCCATCAAGCTCGATTCATTCTGAAAGCTTGGCACACACACGGACCGCATCGCCGAGGGGACGCGAGGTTTCCACGAATAAGAAGTTGCACAGCCAGCGGTGAGGGCAAGTGCCAGGACGAGCAGATGGGAGACGGACTTCATTTGAGTTCTGTGCCTTTCAGTGCTTCAAGCCGCGCGCGAACCTCTTCCGCATGCGGACCGTTCGGATAGTCTTTCAAAAACTTCGCATAGGCGTTCGCCGCGCTCCGGCGCGTCCGCATGCGCGAATCGTAGAAGCACGCAGCCCGATAGGCCTCTTCCTCCAGCCAGCGCTCGGTTTCCGCAAGCGCCGCCTCGACCTCGGGGATGCGATCCGTCGCGACCAGAGTCGTCGCCAGCCGCAGAAACGCAGCCGTATCGACGCAGCGCTCCCGATTGTAGCCATGATCGCGTAAAAGCCGCATACGAACCTGCGCCTCGCGCGCAACACCTTCCTTCGCCTCGGCCGTACCGTAGTAAAGGTTACGCAGATTCTCGTAGACCGAGACCGCCTCGGTGTCGCGCCCCTCCTCCTCGCGAAGTTCGCCGATCATCAGGAGGGCCTTCGGGGCCCAGGCGGCGCCGGGCGCCCGCAACACACACGCTTCGAAGGCCCGACGAACCTCAACCGTGTTGCGGAACCTGAAATAGATGATCGTCTTACCCTCAACGCGCATGCGGCCCGCGATCTCGTACATCTTGTCGACCGTCGCATTGTAATCGCAGCGGAACGAATAGAAGTCGACCAAATAACGATACGCGGCAAACGCCTCGTCGGCATCGTCCTCCTTTTCAAGCAGGATCTCCGCCATGCGCCGCTGCGCTTCGGGGGCTTCCGCCGAAGTCGGCCAGTTGCGGACGATCGCGTCGTACGCGCGCACGGCTTTCGACCACGACTCCTCCGCCTCGAGCTGACGGCCATAGGCGAACTGGTCAGTCGCGTTGTCGTACTTCGGCCCCGTAAGGAACTGGAACCACCGCGGCTCCTTGCGCTCCGGGGAGACAACATCCTTCTCGGTGTCAAAACCCGGATAGGCGTCGGTCGCGTAACGCGTGCCAGGCGCCTCTCCGAGATTGGACATGGACTGCGCCCCCACAACGCAAGCCGATAAAATCAAAATAGGTATCAGAATATTTTTCACGTCCGATATTATATCATTTTCCACTCTTGGCGACAGCACCTTCGTCAATCATCGCCTTTACGGCTGTAACGTTGCCGGCGGCGAGGGCGTCACGGAACTCAGAAAGACGGACGATGAAACGATCAAGCACCGGCACAAGCGCGTCGCGGTTGGATGCGTAGAGCGCACTCCAGATGTCGGCGTTCTGCGTCGCAATGCGCGTCATGTTCGCATAGCTACCCGCCGAGAAACCAAGTGTCTCCGGCACGAGCTCGTCGCGCACATAGCTCGTCGCGATGATGTGGCAGAGCTGGCTGGTGAACGCGATCATCGCATCATGATGCGCCGCGGAGGTCCAGACGATGCGGGCAAAGCCGAGGGAGCGGAAGTAGGTTTCGAGAGAAGAGGTGAAGGTGAGAGGTGAAGGTGAACAGCGGCGGTCTTCCACTAAAATCATCGAGGCACCGTCGAAGAGCGTTTCGAGGCTGTTCGCGTAACCCGAGACTTCGCGACCGGCCATCGGATGTCCGCCCACGAACGTCCAGTCCGTCGGCGGAACGGGAAACGCCCGGGCGAAATCGTCCATGACCGCCCGCTTCACGCCCGCGATGTCCACGGCGACCGCCCCCTTCTTGAGGTGCGGACCGTGTTCCTTAAGCCACGGAACAATCGCCTCGGGCGGCAAACAGACGAGGACGAGATCGGCGTTCTCAAAACCCGTCTCGTCCCCGTGATGCAGGGTCACAACACCGTGCCCTGCGCGGCGGGACGCCTTTTCGAACGAACCGCCGATCAGTCCAAGACCGACAACTGCGACGTTCATCTCCAGCGCCCCGTCTTTCGCTTACTTCGCGACGAAGCGCTTCACGACCACTTCGGTCGCCTCGATGCGCGCCTTCGCGAGCTCGTCGTCACCGGCCGCCTCCTTGAGCGCCGCGAGACGCTTGAGCGCGCCGTCCTTGTCGCCCTTCGCCGCGACGCACCGGGCACCGCCGAGCTGGGCCGTGAGTGTGAGATAGGCCTTAGGATTCGCCTCGGCGAACGCATCGAATGCGGCCAGCGCCTCGTCCGTCTTGCCCAGCGCCTCGAGGCACTGCGCCTTGCCGACGACCGGAATCGCCTCGAAACCCTCGAGATCGCCCTTCGCGGCATCCTCGTACTGAGCGAGCGCGCCCTCGTAGTTGCCCGCGTCGTAGTAGCTCTTCGCGAGACGGAGCTTGAGCGCCCCGCCCGCCGCCTTGCTGCCGTAGTTCGCGACAGCCTGCTCGATCTCCTCGGTCGTGTACGCGGAAACAAGCGCATCGGACGCGGCCGCCTTCGTCGCCGCCGTCTTGGCCTGCCAGCCCTTGTAGCCGCCGAAGATCGCGAGCGCGGCGACGAGCCAAATCACGGTCTGCTTGCCGTCCTTCTCCCACCACTCGATCACGGGGATGAATTCAGGATACTGCTTGAGGTTCATTCGTTGTTTCCTTTCTCTTCGTAGAGGTCAGCCCATTCGTCGAGCGTCTTTTCGGACCGCTTCTCCGCCCGGAGAACGATACGGTTGTAATCGAGCGCATCGAGAAAATCACGGTTGTAGATGAAACGTTGCCGTCCCTTCGACGGCGAGACTTCGAGGCGCCGCGTCGATTCCATCAGCGTCACCGCAGTGAAATAAGCCGCCTTCGGAATCTTCACCGTCTGCATGAGCGCCTGCATCACGCGTCGACCGGCACCCTCCTTCTTCTCGGCGCGGTACATCGCCGTCAGGAGCACCGCCGAACGAAGCCCGTTCGAGACCTCGAAGCCCTTCTCAGCCATCATCTTCTCGTAGGCGTCGAGCTGTTCGAGATAGCCGAAGACCATGGACTTCTTCTTGCCGTTCGCGTCGATGAACTTCGCGAGTTCGGGGATGAGATCGCCCATGAGCCCGTATGCGTAGAGCATGCGGAACGCCTCGGCACTGTGGCCGTAGGGGAAGAGACGGAAGACCTCTTCGGCCACGCGCGGCGCGGACGCGGCGAGGATCATCGCGTGATGCTTCATCATCGCGGCTTCCGTCTTCTTCTCGATCTTGAAGCCGAGACGCGACGAGAACTTGATCGCGCGCATCATGCGGACGGGATCCTCCTGGAAGCGAATCTCGGGATCGCCGATCGAGCGGATGATCTTCTTCTCCAGATCCTTCATGCCGCCGACCCAGTCGATGACGGAGAAGTCCTTGATGTTGTAGAAAAGACCGTTGACCGTGAAGTCGCGGCGGTAGGCGTCGGTCTCGGGTGTGCCGAAAGTGTTATCCTCGAGCGGGCCCTCCGCCGCCTGTTCAATGATTTCGCCAACCGTATGCGAGTTCTGGCGGAACGTCGCCGTCTCGATCACCTTCTCGCCGAACCGAACGTGCGCGAGACGGAAGCGACGCCCGACGAGGAAGCAGTTGCGGAAGACCTTCTTCACCTCGTTCGGCTTCGCGGAGGTTCCGACGTCAAAATCCTTCGGCTTGCGACCCATCAGCAAATCGCGCACGCCGCCGCCCACGAGGTACGCCGTGAAGCCGAGCGAGCTCAAGCGA
The DNA here is from genome assembly GCA_945834475.1 of uncultured Verrucomicrobiota bacterium. Lineage (GTDB taxonomy): Bacteria > Verrucomicrobiota > Kiritimatiellia > RFP12 > UBA1067 > UBA1067. The sequence goes on along the minus strand of CAMAHK010000040.1, from coordinate 15,438 downwards.
TAGAGCACCTTCAGCGCGTCCGGATCGATGTTTTTGCGCGAAATGCAATGATCCTGCCGCTTGTAGACGACAGGCCCTTGGCTTTTCTTTTTCAGGAATCCGAACATTGGCTAAATATTTTACCAAAAATCCTCGGACCAATCAATTGAGCCGCAGAAGACCTTTTATAGGTTGATGATCTTGAACCTCTCCAGAAGCCCGACCAGGAAGATGATCAGGATGATCGTCGGCAACACGTAGGCGCAGTAAGCCCGAAGCAGGCCGAGCTTGTCGGCCTTCAACTTGATGCCAGCGCCTAGATTGACTTCATTAAGCCACTTCTCCCATCCCCAGCCGAACCGATGACAGCAATAGAGGGAAAACGCCAGTCCACCGAGCGGCAGGATCAGCGTCGAGACCAAGAAGTCCTCCAGATCGAGCACGCACGAACCCTCGCCAAACGGCTGAAACCCCGACCAGACGTTGAAGCCGAAGATGCAGGGGAGCGACAGAATCGGAATTCCCACAGCCAACACCGTGCAAGCCTTGCCGCGACTCAGCCCAGTCAGATCCCGCAGCGACGCCAGGATGTTTTCGAACACCGCCAGCACCGTCGTAAGCGCCGCCATGCTCATGAAAAGGAAAAAGACCGATCCCCAGAAGCGTCCGCCAGGCATACAATTGAAGACATTGGGCAACGTCACAAAGACAAGTCCAGGTCCCTGTCCCGCTTCGATGCCGAACGCAAAACAGGCCGGAATGATCACGAGTCCAGCAGTCATCGCCACGAACGTGTCGAGCAGACAGACACTGACGGCCTCGCTGAGAAGCGTCCGCCGCTTGTCAAGGTAGCTGCCGAAGATCGCCATCGAGCCAATGCCCAGCGACAGAGTAAAGAACGCGTGATTCATGGCCTCGACGACCACTTTCACAACGCCGACCGACTTCAGGCGCGCGAAATTCGGAATCAAGTAAAACTCCACACCCTTCATTGCCCCGTCCAGACGGACGCTGTTGACCGCCAGCACGACGATCAGCACCAGCAGGCAGAGCATCATCACCTTCGTCACCCGCTCGAGCCCCTTCTGCAGGCCAATGGCACAAACTCCCGACGCACTTAAGACCACCACCAACATCGCTTCAATCTGCAACACGGAATCGGACACGACACCGCCAAAGCCCTCCGCGATCTCCATCGGTGTCAGCCCCGCAAAGGAACCGGCGACCATCTTGGCGAAATAGATCAGCATCCAGCCCGTCACGGTCGTGTAAAACATCATCAGCAGAACATTGCCGGCTATACCGACAAAACCATGCAGACGCCAGCCCTTCTTCCCAGGCGTCAGCACCTCGTGAAGTCGGGCGATGGACATCTGCGCGGCGCGTCCGGCCGCGAACTCCATCGTCAGGACCGGCAGTCCAACCAGTAGCAGAAACAACAGAAAGAGGACGACAAACAGGCCGCCTCCGTTCTGTCCCGCGATATACGGGAAACGCCAGACGTTGCCAAGACCGATGGCACAGCCGGCCGACAGCAGGATGAATCCGAGACGAGACGCTAGTTTTTCACGCATGGCAACGACTAGGTGATGAGATAAGGCCGCATGTCTGCGGGAATGGGGGCTTCGAAGGACATCTTCTCGTTCCTGACGGGATGCCAGAGGACGAGTTTCCAGGCGTGCAGCATCTGGCGCTGCGGTACGGGATCAAGCTGCTTGTCAAGCGCACCCTTCCCGTAGACCTTGTCGCCGATCACCGGACACCCGAGCGAGGCCATGTGCACGCGGATCTGATGCGTACGCCCAGTCTCGATCCGGCACTCTATGAGTGAGGTGGTGGTCGCGATTCTTCTCACCACCACCTTCCAATTCGTGATGGCGAGTTTGCCGTTGCGCTCGACAATCGCCATGCGCTTGCGGTCGACGGGATGGCGTCCGATCAGGTTCTCGATACGGCCCGCGTCCAGGCGCGGACGGCCGTGGACGATGGTGAGATACGTCTTCTCAATCGACTTGTGCGAGGCGAACGCCTTGACGAGTCCGTCCATCGCAGCCTGCGACTTCGCAACGACGATGAGGCCCGAAGTATCCTGATCGAGGCGGTGCACGATGCCGGGACGCGCCACGCCGCCGATTCCCGAAAGGTTCGGACAGTGGTGGAGAAGCGCGTTAACGAGCGTGCCCGTAAAATGACCGGGCGCAGGATGAACAACCATCCCCGGTGCCTTGTTGACGACGAGCATGTCGTCGTCCTCGTAAACGACGTCGAGCGGAATCGCCTCCGGCTCGGGAATCGCCGGCACGGGCGGCGGAATCTCGACGACGATCTCATCGTCGTCCGAGACCTTCATTCCCGCCTTCTCCGCAACCGCGCCGTTGACAGTCACGAAGCCCGCCTTCACGAGTCCCTCGATGCGGGACCGCGAGAAGTCCGGATGTGTCGTCAGGATCGCCTTATCGAGCCGCTGCATGAATCGTCATCCGGTCGAGGTCCGGCGCCCACGCGAACTCATTCGAGACGCGAACGGCATGAACGCCTGCCGTCAGGCGCATGCCCAGCTTCACCGTACCTCTGCACCCCGTCGTGGCCGGCGCCTCGACGCGCTGCGCGGTACCGCCGTCAACCTGAACGTCAAAGCTGCGGTCGTCCGGCGACATGTAGTCGAACGCAAGCGTGTAGTCGCCGTCCGCCTCGACCTTGACTTCCTTCCAGACAAGGTCGTTCGTCGCGCGGTTGCCGAGGTAGCGCACGAGCACGCCGCCCGAGGCCTGCGGACTCTGACTCGGGAACGCCGTGCCGACCTTGTCGCCCGGCTGAAGCTCCTGATAGTCGGAGAGGAACGCCGTCTCGGCCTCGTAGACCGTGCGCATCAGGCAACGCGCCGCGTCAAGGCGGAAGAACTTCGACGCATGCGGACGGAGCTTGACCGTCACCCGGTCGCAGAACGACCCGACGTCCGCCTTTTCGACAAGGTCGAATACCTCGATCTCGCCGTCCAGGTCGAGCGCCGCCGCGGAAACCGTGAATTCGGCCGCCGCGTCGGAGAGGTTGACGACAGCCGCGTAACGCGCCGTGCCGAACCGCTCGTCCGCGTCCTTCACGAGCAAGTAGCACTCGCCCTGGCGCTGCGCGACATACGCCTGACACCCGAGGTCGTTCTGGTTGACCGCGAGCAGATAGGGATTGGTGATCAGCGCCTTCGTCGACGCGGGGATCGTGCGGACATCGCACCCGATCAGGAGCGGCGACGAGAGCATGCACCACAGGCCGAAGTGCGTCGTCTCCTCGTCGGCCGTGAGGCCCGTGTCGCCGTGCTTGCCGAAGACCGTCTTCATCTGGCCGACGAGCTGTCCGACCTCGAGCATGTCCATGTCATTGTAGTGTCCCGGCTTCGCATAGGCGCTGAGGTACAGGTTCTCGTTGACGAGATCGTAGACCGAACGCCAATTCGCGCGGATGTCCTTCGTCGTGCGCCACGACTCGGCGATGTCCGCCGCCCAGGTGCCGGGAAACGCCCAGCGGCAGAGATTGAGCCGCACGTCCGTCCGCCCCGTCGCCTTGATCGCCTCGGAGATCTCAGTGTAGCGGTCCTTCTCGTTCAGCTTGAGCCGCAGGCCGCCGCAATAGTCGACCTTGATGAAGTCGAAGCCGAGATCGACGAAGTGGAGCTTGCAGTCCGCCGCGTCGTGTCCGTACAGGCCGCCGCCGACGCCACCCTTGTCCTTGCCGCCGCTGCTCGAACCGCCCCAGATGCTGCCGCACGTGTCCGCGCCCGCGTCGGAGTAGATGCCGGCCTTGAGTCCCAGCGCATGGATCCCGTCCACCGTCGGCTTCATGCCGTTCGGGAAGCGCTCGGGATGGAAGCGCAGGACGCCGTCCTCGCCGTGTCCCCAGAAAAAGCCGTCGTCGATGTTGACGTACGTGTAGCCCGCCGCCTTGAGTCCGTTCGTCGCCATCGCCCGCGCGGTGTCGAGGATGATCGCCTCGGAAATGTCGCAGCCGAACGTGTTCCAGCTCGACCAGCCCATCAGCGGACGGATCTTCGGATCGCTCGCCGGTGGAATCGTGCCGCGCTTCAGGAACGCCTCGGCGCGCGCCGTCATCTTCTCGACCCGCGCCTTGAGCGTCGCCGCGTCGGGCGAATCGTCCTGAAGCCGCGCAAGATTGACGGTCGCCGTGCCGTCATCCAGGATCCGCATGCGCTTGTCGCACTTCGGACAGTCAATCACATTCACGGCCGCCAGAACCGCCGCCATCATCGTCGTCATCATCATTTGTTGTCCTCCTTAAATTCGTTCCTTAAAGTGAGTCTTCAGCGGCGAACCGTCAAGTCCCGCCAGAAAATCCGCAAACGGCTTGTTCTTCGCCGTCGGCACGAAGTCGATCTTCGGACGATACCCGAGCGCCTTCTCGACATACGCGAGCGCGAAATGCTCAAGCGTCCGTCCCATCGCCCGGCAGCTCATCACGAAGTCGGTGATCCGCTTCGCCGTCTGATCGACAATCACATAGCAGACCAGACCCTGCTCCCCAAATCGATCCCCCGCACGAAAGGTGAACACCGTACCGTCCGTGTTCTCATGGACAGGCGCTGACAAGCCATTCACCAAGTCCTCAAACTCCGCCCGCGTCCTTCTCCGCGTCGTCGCATTGAACTGGTTCGTCTTCCCCGCCATCTGCGCGAGCCGGTCGAGATCGGCTTCGCACGCGAGGCCGGGCTTCACCCAAAGCCCGAGATTGTCGAGATAGTCGTCGTGCGTCTTCAATTCGGCGAGAACCGTCCGCTGCCGCGCGTAATCCGCCGCACGAAGGCGGTCCTCCTCCGTCTTGCCAACATCGAAGAAGAAATATTCCTTGAGGCGGCGGAGGAATTGCTTTTGATCCGCTTGCTCAAATCCATTGAATGGCGCAACAGTCACTTCGGGGAGATGCGCCTTCATTTGCGCACGCTCGTGCGGATTGTCATCGACGAACACGACCGAATCGGGAGAGAGGTTCAACTCGCGGCAGGCCTCCAGCAGATTTCCCGCCTTCGGCGCCCAATTCACCTTCCGAACCGCAAACAGTCCCAGATCCACCGGCACCGTACCGCGAGCCGCCCCCGGCCGCGGCGCAGGACCAGCCGCCCGTCCATCCCCGAAATCATCGTTCTTCGAAAGGAGCACCAGCACGACGCCCGCGTCCTGCAGCTCACGGAGCCCCGCTTGAAACTCCCGATACGGCCGCACGGCGTCAAACCCGTCCTCGCTCTCGATGCCGCGCCAGAGCGTGTTGTCGGCATCAACCGCGAGCACCTTCTTCGGCGCCTTCAGCGTCTCCCACTGAAACTCGTCGACAATCGCCTGTATGCCGGCCCGCGAATACTTGCAGCCCGCGAGCTTCGCGAGCCGCGCGTCCGTAAAGCCGGCGACTTCATCTGCGAGCGTCGCGTCATGCGCGGTCACGTCATAGACGAAGTCGGGCTTGAAGTCGGCGAGCGCCGCGTCCTGCGGCATGACGTCGTAGCCCGCGTCCCGAAAGTAGGACGCGAGCAGCTCAAGGGCGGTGTCGCCCGTCAACGCGACCTTGGTCACATCGCCGCCGCGAGAGCCGCGGCGAATTCGGAGCACTTGAGTTCCGTGGCGCCTTCCATCTGCCGCGCGAAGTCGTACGTGACCGTTTTGGCGGCAATCACCTTGTCCATCGCGTTGATGATGAGATCGGCCGCCTCGGTCCAGCCCATGTAGCGGAGCATCATTTCGCCCGAGAGGATGAGCGAGCCCGGATTGACCTTGTCGAGGTTCGCGTACTTCGGCGCCGTGCCGTGCGTCGCCTCGAAGACCGCGACGCCCGTCTGGTAGTTGATGTTCGCGCCCGGCGCAATGCCGATGCCGCCCACCGTCGCGGCGAGCGCGTCGGAGACGTAGTCGCCGTTGAGGTTCAGCGTCGCGATCACGTCGTACTCGGCGGGACGCGTCAGGATCTGCTGCAGGAACGCGTCGCAGATGCAGTCCTTAACGACGATCATGTTGCCCGTCTTCGGATTCTTGAATTCGCACCACGGGCCCTTGTCGATCAGCGTCGCGCCGTACTCGCGCTGCGCGAGCTTGTAGCCCCAGTCGCGGAACGCGCCTTCGGTGAACTTCTGGATGTTGCCCTTGTGGACGATCGTCACGGACTTGCGGTCGTTGTCGATCGCGTAGTCGAGCGCCGCCTTGACGAGACGCTCCGTCCCCTCGAGCGAAACCGGCTTGATGCCGATCGACGCCGTCTCGGGGAAGCGGATCTTCTTGACGCCCATCTCGTTGAGGAGGAAGTCCTTGACCTTCTTCACCTCGTCGGTGCCGTGCATCCACTCGATGCCTGCGTAGATGTCCTCCGTGTTCTCGCGGAAGATGACCATGTCCGTGAGCTCGGGATGCTTCACCGGGGAAGGCACGCCCTTGAACCAGCGTACGGGACGAAGGCAGACGTACAGGTCGAGCGCCTGGCGCATCTGGACGTTGATCGAACGGATGCCGCCGCCGACCGGTGTCGTGAGCGGTCCCTTGATCGAGACGAGATTCTCGCGGCACGCGTCGAGCGTCGCCTTCGGGAGCCACTCGCCCGTCTGGTTGAACGCCTTCTCGCCGGCGAGGACTTCCAGCCACTCGATCTTGCGCTGCCCGCCGTAGGCTTTCTCGACTGCGGCATTCCAGACAATCCTCGCGGCCTTCGTGATGTCAGGACCCGTGCCATCGCCTTCGACAAAAGGAATAATCGGATTCTTGGGAACGCAAAGCTTCCCATCCACCATCTTGATCTTTTCTGCCATACTCAGTTTTCTTCCTTAGATGTTCACGAGCAAATCATTACGATAGAGCGCCCTCACCGCATCGCAGTCAAGCGTATGCCCCGCGCGATACGAGACGACCGTTCCTGCAAAGCGATGCTCGCCCATAAGCGAGAGGGCCGCCATCAGGTCGAGGGTCGCACGGTGCCAGACGGGCTCGAGAAACTTCTCGCCGACCGGGAAGCGCGGCTTCGTATAGAACTTCTTCGTACCATGGATGAGGATGTTCTGCTCGTTGTAGCCCCAGTTGCGCGTCGCCGCGAAGAGCTTGCCGACCGTCTTCGCCAGAACGAACTGCTTGCGCGTCGCATTCGTGCGCGCATAAGCCGCGTAACGGAAGGTCTCGGGCGTCACATCGAAGAGGACGCGCTGATTGCCGATCACCGTGTTCCAGGAGATCGCACAGTCGATGCGCAGGTTCTTCTCGCCGTTCTCCGCCGGCAGGAAGAGAAGAAAGTCGCCGCGCTTGCCGCCGAAGCAGACCGGCTCCTTCACCGTCACGTAGGTTGCCGCGTCCTGCGTCTCGACGATCTTCGCGAAATCGACCGTCTTCACGAGCGGCACGGACGAGTCGACGAACAGCGGCGGATCGCCCGAATAGACCTTCAGGAGCACGTTGTCGAGTCCGAGTCCGCACTTGAGCGCGATGATGTGCTCGACCATACGCAGGTAGTTATGCTCGGAGCCCGACCGCAGGACGAGGTTCTGTGCGCTCGTCCAGAGGTTCGCGATGTCAACCTTCGTGTCGAGCTGTTCGGGCAGGTCCATGCGGCGGATCCACCAGCCCGGCTTCGCCGACGGCGCAAACGCGATCGTCTGGTTCGCGCGGCCATCAAACGTGCCGACGTCCGTCACCTTCGCCTCGCTCGCGAGCGTAAAGCGATTGGGACCGAAGGGACACGCCCGAGTTTCCGCGAGACGCGTCTCGTCGATTGGCTGGGTCCGAAACCGCTCGTAGGCGGCCTTAATCGAGGCCTCGCTGCCGAAGACCGTTCTGCCTATCCGATAGTCCGTCATGATGCGCTTACATGTTGCCGATGACGGCCTTGATACGGCGGACGCCCGCGGAGGACGCCTCTTCCTTCTTGATCTTGAAACTGCCGAGCTCCTTCGTGTTCGCGACGTGCGGACCGCAACAGATCTCCTTCGAGATGTCCCCGATCGAGTAGAGCGAGACCTGGTCGCCGTACTTCGCGCCGAAGAGCGCCATCGCGCCCTCGGCCTTCGCCTCTTCGACCGTCGTCATCTTCTTCGAGACCTCGATGCCCTGTTCGATCCACTCGTTGACGAGCTTCTCAATCGCGGTCTTCTGCTCGTCCGTAAGTTTCTGCGGCCACGCGAAATCGAACCTGAGGCGCTCCGCCGTGATGTTCGAGCCCTTCTGGTTCGCCGTCGGACCGAGCACCTGATGGAGCGCCGCGTGCAGGAGATGCGTCGCCGTGTGCATGCGCGTCACGACCTCGGAGTTGTCCTGCAATCCCGCCTTGAACGAGCCCGCGCTCGTCGTACGCGAGAGCTCCTGGTGCTTGAGATTCGCCTCGTCGAAGCCCGCCTTGTCAACGGTGAGACCGTCCTTCGCCGCCATCTCGAGCGTGAGCTCGATCGGGAAGCCAAACGTGTCGTAGAGCTTGAACGCGGTCTTGCCCGAAATCTGGTTCTGGCCGTGAAGCTTCAGCTGCTCGGCGACCTTCTTGTACATCGCCTCGCCCTTGTCGAGCGTCGCGTTGAAGCGCTTCTCCTCCTGCGCGAGGTCATCACGGCACTGCGCGAGGTTCGCCGCGAGCTCGGGATAGACGTGCTTGTACTTCTCGCAGATGACCTCGGCCATCTTGACCGTGAAGCCCTCGGCGATGCCGAGCTGACGCGCGAAGCGCACCGCACGGCGGATGAGACGCCTGAGGACGTAGTTCGCGCCCACGTTGCCCGGCTTGACGCCGCCCTTCGGATCGCAGAGAATGAACGTCGCCGTGCGCATGTGGTCGGCAATGACGCGACGCGCCTTGAGCCGATCTTCGGCTGACAGCTCCGTACCGTCGCGGCCTTCGGCTGTCTCGCTTCGCTCGGCTGTGTCCTCGGCGACAGGCGCTGACAGTTCATCAATCTTCGCCATGATCGGCGCGAAGATCTCGGTGTCGTAGACCGTCGGCGCACCCGACATCATGCAGATCGTGCGCTCGACGCCCATGCCCGTGTCGACGTTATGACGCCCGAGCGGAACGAACTTGCCTTCCTCGTTCTTGTTGTACTGCATGAAGACATCGTTCCAGATCTCGATGTACTTGCCGCAGTGACAGCCGGGACGGCACTCCGCTCCACACTTCTCCTTGCCCGTGTCAATGAACATCTCGGTGTCAGGACCGCACGGACCCGTGGTGCCCGCCGGGCCCCACCAGTTGTCCTCGCGCGGCAGGCGGAAGATGCGCTCGTCGGGAAGCCCGAGCGACTTCCAGATCTCGACGGCCTCCTCGTCGGCCGGAATGTAGCCCTCTTCGCCTTCCTTGCCCTCGCCGCGGAAGACCGTGACGTTGAGCTGCTCCGGCTTGAAGCCGAGCTTCGTCGTGAGGAACTCGAAGGACCACGAAATCGCCTCGCGCTTGAAGTAGTCGTTGAGCGACCAGTTGCCGAGCATCTCGAAGAACGTGAGGTGCGCCGCGTCGCCGACCTCGTCGATGTCACCCGTGCGCACGCACTTCTGGACGTCCGTGAGGCGCGTCCCCGCCGGATGCTCCATCGCACCCATCAGGTACGGCACGAGCGGATGCATACCCGCCGTCGTGAAAAGAACCGTCGGATCGTTTTCGGGGATCACCGAAGCACCGGGAATGATCTTGTGGCCCTTCGATTCGAAAAACTTGAGATACAGGTCCCGCAGTTCGTCAGCTGTCAGATTCTTCATTGTCATTTCCTTCTCAAAAAATTGTCAGATATTATATCATATTAGGCTGGTGTCCCTGTCCCTCAAAGTCTTTCGACCGACATCGTGAGGTTGTTCTGAGCCACGACCCTGACGTCCGATCCCGCGGCGATCGGCATGTCGGCGACGGCCGTCCATTCGGCATCGCCAATCAGAACGCGTCCCGACTTCGGCGGATCAATCGGCTCGGTCACCCTGCCGACGCGTCCGACGGACTCGTTATCGAAGTCGGTCGCCGCCTCAACCTTGCCGCCGACAAACACCTTCTTGAGCAGCCGACGCAAAACGGCGATGTAGACGACCGATGCCAGCGAAAACGTCGCAAGCTGCCACGAGACGTCAAAGGCCTCGCCGAAGACGGCGCGCAGGACACCAACCGTCGCGGCGGCGAGACCGAAGAAAAAGAGCACGAACCCGGGCACGATCAGTTCAAGGAACATGAGCGCACAGCCCGCGTAAACCCAAAGCCAACTGCAAGATGTCATGCGCGTTTTCTCCCTTCATGTACGGCCGTCACCGTCGCCCCGGGAACATCCCCGAGCAAATCGTTGAGTTTCGGATCATCCATCACCGCCTGCAACGTCTCGGGGCTCACCGGCGCCGGGGCAGGCGCCGGCGGAGGAGGCGGAGGGGGCGGGGGAGGTTCAGGTGACGGCGGTGGAACGCCACCTTCCTTAAGCGCCTTCACGGCTTTCATCAGTTCCTCGATCGTCGCGACCGTCGCGATGCGCGAGGCGCGGATGAGCGACATCTCGATGAGCGTGCGGACGCTGAGGACGTGGCGGAGCTTGTCCTCCATCTCCGCGAGCTGGTCGCAGATCTTGAAGACGCGACTCGGGTCGATTCCCTGCGCCTGTTCGGAAAGGACCTTGATCTGGTCTTCCGTCGCTTCCAGCGACTTCGCCTTCGGCCCGAGTGCCTGAAGGACGACGAGATTGCGGAAATGCGCCAGGAGTTCGCCCGAGAGGCGCCGCATGTTCTTGCCGGCGGAATCGAAGGTCTCGATCGCTTGGAGGATCGCAGCCACGTCGCCCTTCAGGATCGCACCCGCGAGATTCTCGAGCGCCGAACGGCTGACAAGCCCAAAGACGCCGAGCGCGTCCTCTTCCGTCACGGTGTCGCCCTTGAAGGAAATGAGCTGATCAAGCGACGAGAGCGCGTCACGCATACCGCCCTCGGCACCACGCGCAATCGCCAGAAGCGCATCCTCCTCGGCCGTGATGCCTTCCTTCTCGCAGATGTACTTGAGTCGCGAGACGATGTCGTTCGTCTGGATGCGCCTGAGGTCGAAGCGCTGGCAGCGCGAGATGATCGTCGCGAGCACCTTGTCGCCTTCCGTCGTCGCGAAGATGAAACGGACGTGCGGCGGCGGCTCCTCCAGCGTCTTCAGGAGCGCGTTCCACGCCGCGTTCGAGAGCATGTGACACTCGTCGACGATGAAGATCTTGTACTTCGAGCTCGCCGGCTTGAACTGGACGGACTCGATGATCGGCTTGACGTCCTCGACCTTGTTGTGCGAGGCCGCATCAAGCTCGGTGACATCCAGCGACCGCCCGGCCGCGATCTCCTGACAGTTGACGCATTCGCCACACGGTTCTACGCCGTTCGGATGAAGACAGTTGAGCGCCTTCGCGAAAATACGCGAGGTCGTCGTCTTGCCGATGCCGCGGGGGCCGATGAAGAGATAGGCGTTCGCAACACGTTCCGCCTCGATCGCGTGGCGGAGCGTACGGACGACATGTTCCTGCCCGACGACGTCCTCGAACGTCATTGGACGGTACTTGAGGGGTAACGCAATGTGGCTCATCACGAGAAATTATATCAAAATTCACACCTTTAGGGCTTGAGGAAGAACGTGTCGTGCGTGATCGCGAACGCCCAGTCCTCGGGCATGCGCTTGAGCTCGTGGCCCTCGCCCCAGGTATCCGTGTAGAGGATTTCCTTCTTCTTGTCGTTGAAGCCGATGATGAGCCGCATGTGTCCGCCCGTGGACTGCGGATTCACCCCACGCTCGGGAAAGATGCCGAGCGTCACGCCCCAGAAGAGCGGAATGCCAGCGTTGACTTCCTGGCGAACGCCCGCGGAGAACTTCTTGAAGCGCGGATCCTTCTGGCGCATGCGATAGATGACCTTCGGGTCCATCTGCTCGCGGAGCTCGCCCACATAAACCATATTGCCGCGCGTCACTGACGCGAGCGACAACTCGGGTTTCTTCTCAAGCTTCGCCGCCTTGTTGTAGCGCGCGACTTCCTCCTCGATGTCCCCGAGGCCCGCCGCCATTGAGACGACCTCCTGATAGCCGAGACCGTTCTTGCCGCCAATCGCGCGGATCGTCTCCTTGAGCGCCTCGACGGACGTGCCGCCTTGCGCCGACGTTCCCGCCTGCTGGGCGATCTCGTGCTCGTCAATCTGATGCCCGTAGTAGCGAAGAACACGCTCTGATACGGCTGCGGCGCAATAGCCCTTCTGGCCCTGATCGACCATCGGCACGTTGTCGATGAAGACGTCGCCGTTCGGACTCTTCGTCACGTTGTCCTTGACCTTCGCCTTCCCGGCCACCGTCCGCTTCGCCGCCCTGCCCTTCTTCGCCGCAACCGGCTTCGCCGAGAGCGTGAGGCGCAGATACTCGACCGCACGGTTCTTCTGCGAATCGGCCGCGGAAAGACCCCAGACGAGTTCCGCCGCCGGCTCGCACTTCGCAAACGTGCGCACGTACTGCACAGCGCCGTTGCGGAACGTCGTCTTCACGGGCTGGACCTTCTTCTCGCCCGGCGCAAGCTGTTTCTCGACGGCGGCGATCTTCGCCTTGAGTCCCGCGACATCCAGCGTGTCCGCCCCCGCGTCGCCGCGGTTATAGAGCGACAGCTCGACGCGCGCAATGCGCTCCTCTTCGCCGCCCTTGTCGAAATAGACCTTCGCCTCCCAGACAGGGAGTGCGTTCCAGACGCACGTGTCGTGCTTGAGACAGTTGACGATCGTGCGGTCTTCGCTCGCGAACGTGAAGCCCTCCTTCGCGTGTGCGACGGCGAAGAACTCGGCCTTCTCGGTCCAGGCCGCCTTGTCGGCAAAGAGCGTCCCCAAGTCGACCGCGGCCGTCGCGGCCGTCGCAACAAGAACGCACACGTACGCCAACAACAAGTGTCTCATTTCGCCAATTCCTTCTTCTTCGCCATCCACTCGCCCTTCAGAGACGGCCACGTCGCCACCAGAAGATCGATGTGCTTCGCCGCCTCATCCTTCTCGCCGGAAGCGATCTCGCCCTCGATCATCGCGAGGAGATCCGTCTTGTATTCCTTGACGGCCTTGGCAATCTTGATTGCCTCCTCCTTGCGCTTCGCAAAAGTCGTGCTCGACGGATTCTTCTCCGCCGTCTTCACATCGGCCTTAAGACGCTTCAGGATGGACTCGACAGGCTTGCCGGGCAGCAGTTTCGTTTTGAGGTCCTTGTATTCGACGAGTTCCTTCTCGTCGATGAAGATGGCACCGCCCGCGCCGGCGAGCGCCTCCTCGATCGCCTTCTCGACCGCCTGCGGATTGCGTCCGTGATACGTCACCTCGCCCTTCTTGTTGACGACATAGAGGAACGGGATGCCGCCGTCGAAGCCGACGTCGCCGTCCCACTTCGCGCTCTTGTAGAACGAGAACGAATAGCCGTTTTCTTTCACGAACGCGGCAACCTTATCCTTGTTGTAGCCAGACGGCACATGGGACCCAACCGTGACGAGACCCTTCGCGCGGTACTTCTTCGCAATCGCCTCCGTATGCGGCATCATCGCCCGGCATGGTCCGCACCACGTCGCCCACATGTCGACCAGGACGACCTTGCCCTTCAGCTGCGAGGCCGCAATCTTCGGTCCGCACGTGTAGTTCTCCTCGGTAAATCCGACCCAGTCGGCCGAAGCCACGAAAGCCGACACAAGACACCCGAGCAAAAGAAGTTTCTTCATATGTTCACCTTCACCTTTCACATTCACCTAAATCTTTCACCTTCTCCCATACCGACGCGTCTCGCGTACCGGCACGAAATCGAGCTTGCGTTCGCGGAAGTCGACCCGCGCAATGCGAACCTTCATCCGATCTCCCGCACGATAGCTCTCGCCCGCCGCGGAAAGCGAGCAGTCGCTCTCGTTGTAACGGAGGAAGCGGTGGGAGAGAAGGCTCACGTGAACGAGTCCCGATGTCGCGATCTCCGGAATCTCCACAAAGCAACCGAACGGCATCACGCGCGAAATCACCGCATCGTAATCCAAGATCTGCCGCGAATTGAGCTGATCCTCGAGGAAGCGGAACTTCTTGATTTCGAGAAGGCCGCGCTCGGCCTCGGCGGCGAGCTGCTCGCGCTCCGACGTGTGCTCCGCCCACTTCGCGAGAATCTTCGGCGAGATCTTCGCCTTGGAGGGACTCGCCAGAAAGGCCGTGAGCTGACGATGGAGCGTGAGGTCCGGATAGCGGCGGATCGGCGAGGTGAAGTGCGCATAGTACTTCTTCGCCAGGCCGAAATGTCCGATCGCCGCGCCGTCGTAGACGGCCTTCTTCATCGACCTGAGGACCATCGTCGCGATCGTCGCGTAAAGCGGATGCTTCTTGATGGACTTGAGGAACTGCGCGAAGACCTTCGGGTTCTCGATGTTGCCCATCTTCACGCCGAGTCCGCGAAGTTCCGTCCGCAACATCAGCAGCTTCTCGGGATCGGGAGCCTCATGAAGCCGCGCGAGGATCTTGACACCGCGTGTCCAGAGTTCCTTCGCGACCGCCTCGTTCGCCGCGACCATGCATTCCTCGATCATCTGGTGCGACTCGTCGTAGGGACGCGTCACGACCGACTCCAGCTCGCCGTTCGCGTCCAAGAGAACCTCCGGCTCGGCGACTTCCAGATCGAGCGCCCCCGCGGCGAACCGCTTCGCTCGCAGCTGCTGCGCCAATTCGTTGATGGCGCGAATGGCCTTCAGTTCCTTTTTCCCAATTCGCCGATTCGCCGATTCGGCAATTCGGTCATTGCCTGACAGGATCGCCATCACCTGCTCGTAGGTGAAGCGCGCCTGCGAGCGGATGACCGACTTCGCGAAGGTGCGCCTGACCATCTCGCCGTTCTTGTCAAAGGTCATGAAGACCGTGAACGTGAGGCGGTCCTCGCCCGGCACGAGGGAGCAGACGCCGTTCGAGAGTTCCTCGGGCAGCATCGGCACGACCTTGTCGACGAGATAGACGCTCGTTGAGCGCTTGTACGCCTCGCGGTCGAGCGCCGAACCTGGCATCACGTAATGCGAGACGTCGGCAATGTGCACGCCGAGAATGCGGTTGCCCTTGCGGTCCGTTTCAAGCGACAGCGCGTCGTCATAGTCCCGCGCCGTCACCGGATCGCAGGTAAAAATAAACTTCTTGCGCAAATCGAGCCGCTTCAAAACCATCTCGCCCTTCGAAGAGAAGGCGCCCCCGCCTCCTCGCGCCAGTTCGCGCGCCTCCTTCAAGACTGCCGGCGGAAACGCCTTCGGCAGCTTGTAGAACTTCATCACCGCGTCAGTATCGTCTTTCGCGGTCTTCCCCGGCGGCGGGAACAGAATCTCATTATAATCACCTTTCACAGCGGGCATTATACCACAATTCCGCCGCCACCGTGCGAAAACACGAAACGTTCGTCATTTGGGGTGAGAAGACAAAGTAAATGCGGTGGTTGCATTGAACCTGCTCTGCTCCAAATACACGGCCTCCGGGCGGTGACGCCCGACCCGCACTT
>CAMAHK010000039.1 GCA_945834475.1 uncultured Verrucomicrobiota bacterium | reverse complement strand
CGTGAAACCTCGCACCTGCCGCCGGATCGAGACTTTTATGGGCAGACACTAAATAAGCTGCAAGTTCTCACAGCTCGCCCCGGCGAACGTGAAGTTGTTAGCTTTCGTACACAACACGAATCACAGATAGAAGTTCGACTCCCGTCATCTGTTGGTGGCTGGCATCGAGACATTATCCGCTGATGGGGCTTTGATAGATAAAGATCCGCTCCCTATTTCAGTGTTCGTTTTTTGCCATCAAGAGTAGTTCTCAGCAGACAAAACGCCGTCCGAAAAATGTTAGGGGATTTTCGTTTTCGTGTTCTCACCTGTCGAAGCTGAAGTTATAATTCATTAGCATCCCATTCGCGAACGCAGTGAGCGAATGGGATGCTAATGGAACAAGGTGTGAAGGCGGCAAGGATGGAGTTCGCCTTAGGCGAACGCTCTTGACAAAGCCTCTTATAGGAAACTCGGGAGCACGTCCTTCTGCTCGCGTCCCGTACCATGACAGGCCTTCGCGCATCTGGTTCCGGCCGATCCTGTTCTCCGCGTTGCGCGCACCTCCGTCCGGCGCGAGTGTCCGGGCGATGTCCGTGAGGACCGTGTTGCCTGTCGCCTGGATTCCGAAGATCGTTTCCGCGATGGATTTTCGTTCCGGCTTCGAGAAATCGTGAAACACTTTCACCGAAAATTGGTGGGGGCGATTTTGGTATAATACGCCCAAGATGAATTTCCCTTACGAATCGCTCGCCTACAAGGGCTTGCCAATCATCATGGTGATGCTATTGCCGTCGATTTCCCTGGCACAGCGGATCACCACGGACGCGCCGGCGCTTTCCTCCTATGCCGATACGGAAGCGACGACGAATGTCGTCTTCAATGCGGGTGATTCCGATGACAGGCTGTTCCGACTCTCTCTGGAACTGAACGCCACGGCTGACAACAATGCCTCGGTCGTGTTCGGAACGGATGCGAACGCGAACGGCGTTCTTGACCGCGAAGAGGCTGATGCGGTCGTCGGATGGGATTCGGGATCGTGGTTCTATCAGGATCGCGTAACCGGCGCGGAAGCACATACATCCCGCACAGATGGTCGTCGTCGACTCAACTGGGAGTTGACCCTAAATCCGCACAAGGCGGCGAAGTCCGTCAAGGCGACGGATGCTAATGGAGTTGTGTTCACGGGTGCGGTTCCGGCAGCGCTGTTCAATCCCGATTGGAATCTCATGCAGGTGACGGCGCGGGGGCTCACGGATCCGAGCGGCATTGTCGTGAATCAGGTCTTGGGTTGGGGCTTTAATGTGATCCTGCGATGAAAGAGCTGATTGACAAGTTTCTGATGTGGTTCTGCTTCGCCGGGATCGGTTCGATTGCGGTTTTTGCCTTTGTCCGTGTGACGCTTCCTATGGCGGCGACAAAGGCACGAGGCGCGGCGAGAAAGGCGAAGAAGGCAGGGCCAGTCGTTATCATTCCCATTCTCTGTGTCGCCGGAATGATCCTCTATGGTAGCACGAAGAGCAACTCCCCGACAAACGATCCGCCCGCACAGACGCAGATGATCGTGCAGCCGGGTCAGCTTGTTGACCAGAGGTTCGACAAGATCGCATCAGAGGTCGTTGAGGGCTCGCCTGTGCAGAAGGTCGGAGAAGTCGCGTTACAGTCTGTGGCGTCGATGGAACCGCCGGCCTCCAATGCGCTTGTGCGCGTCGAGAAGTGGTGGCGGCGCGGCGCGTACAACGACGGTCAGATTCTGACATTCGATGAGGACTGGTGCTTCCCGTGTGGCACAAACCATCTGACGAGCGTCGAGGTCTGGGCATCGGGTGCGGTCTATGCATCGATGAAGGCTCCGTCCCCGATTGTCGAGCTTGCGACCAAACTCTCCGTCGCGCCGCAGGACACCGAGGTGTACATGGGCCGCACGACGAACAACACCTACCGCATCGAATGGCATGGCGGCCATCCGAACCGCGACCCGAATCAGACGGCTGACGCGTCCATTGAGCTGTTCCGCAATGGCAACATCATAGTGACGGAGAACGGCGTGGAGACCGAGGTTCCGTATGTCATACCATTTGAGCATATCGGCTTTGGACAGAACGACGACTGGGTTCGGGCGAACTTTACGCGGCTCCAGGCGCTTTCGCCGTCGCTAACGAACGCCGAGGAGATTATCTCCATCGGTTATGCGAACTGGGTCGATCAGCAGGTCGGCGTCGGGCTTACGAACGGGCTTTATAAGTTTTCGGCTGAGTTTCTTGAGGATCCGCCAGAACCGACCGAGCTCTACATTGGTGACTATTCTGTTTGTGTGACGAATGCGGGCGTCTACTCGTTCGTCCTCGAGAAGGGCGAGGAGTATGAATTCGGAACATGGCCGTTCAATGATGACATCGACTACTGGGCGCAGGACGATCTCGCCGACGACGCGCCGATGCTGACGGCCTGGTGGGGCGGCTGGGAGTCGCCCGGTGAGTGGACGATTGACGGAGGGTGGAACTGGTTCTGGCGGCCTTCATTCTCTTATGGACGCTATTACAATGGCTGCTGTGCTTGGCTGCCGACGCTTCAGGGTTCGCCTGCAGTGGCGCAGTTGAGAGAGTCTGATTTTCCCAAGCTGTTCTCGGCGGTCGTGTCAGACTATCCAAGCCCCGATGATCTGCGGTACGAATGGAAGTCTTCGGACAGGAACATCCGCATCATGTCTCCGCATTCAAGAGAGACTTTGATCGCGGTCGATTCGATGCCTTCTTGGGATTACTTTGACCTTTCCGTCTCTACGGAAATCAAAGGCCGTTCGTATACGTCATCCGTAACGATGTGCTATGGTACGAATGAAACGCCGGTAGCTTCGCTTGCTTTGAGTGCGCCGAAGGTCGTCTTTGTCAATGACGATGATCGAACCAGCCGGTGGTATCGTGTTTCCGCAAAACTCTCCTCGCCGACACCGACCAATGCCGTCCTTTCCGTCTCGCATACGGGCGGAGTGCAGATACTCTATGCGACAGATCCGGAAGGGAAGGATCGCTTTGCGATGACGAATGTGAATCTTGTCGTTGATTCGCCGGTGTCTTCTACTAGGTATGACTTCTATTTCGCGGCGACAAACAACAACTGCACAGGTAAGTTCACGGCAACGTGTACGCTTGCGAATTCGACTGCACTAGTGGCGGATCGGGAATACAAGGTGATCGAACCATTAAGGAAATTGGTTTGCAATGATCAGGTTGCTGGCGGATATTACAATCCTTCACGACTTGTTTACGGCACTAACGCATGGCTGAAGGTCGGGGTCAACGGACAGTTCAACGCTTCCGATGTGCAATGGAGAGTCGTTTCTGGACCAGGGCGGATTGCATCTCGCAATGATAGCGATTGGGCGGTTTCTGTCGAGCCTACAGCGCCATCTGGTGAGGTGGCCGTTGAAGCGGCGTTTGGTAATGACTCTGTGATACAGCCTCGATTCGTCTTGCCGATTGTTACACAACGTACATTGCCAGTTCGTGCGTTTGTGGTTGGAACAAACAGTGTCTCCGTTTCAGCGATTGAGACAAAGATAGCCTATGCCAATAGAATCTTTAGCCAGGCGGGGATTCTGTTGGATCTTGTCTCAGTTTCCAACAATGTGGCGCAGGCATCAGACGCCATCGTTTCAGAATTTCAAACAATTACCAATGCTTCGGGTCGGGTTAGAAAGGTCTTGTCGCCACAAGCCAGTCGTGTAATGAATACTTACACGGCTGGAGATTGTCTAGAACTGTATTTCGTCACTAAAATCATTGATGGTAAAGCAGTCGCGTTTCGGACTTCCCAAGGGATCATAGTGTCGCAACGTGCATCTGATCATGTAGTTGCTCATGAGATTGGACATTGTTTTGGATTGAAAGATTGTTACGCTTCGCGAAACACCGGAGGTGCCTTTGTCAGGATTGAACGACACGACCTTCCTATTGATGAGGGCTTTATGAGTACGCCTCGGGACTGGGGATTAGAACTTAAGCGAGGATTCTATTCAAAATCGGATACGAGGGAAATAACTCTTCATGGATTTTTGATGTATGGCGTTGATGGCAAGGACGGCGTTGATATTCCTGCGGGAGATGTGTTGTCGTTGACTAAGGAGGCAACGCTTTCTACACAGACGCAAAGGAGCATCATCGGTTCCGATCATTTTAAGCAAAACAATAGTGAGGTCTTTACGCGATGAAATACATGATTAGGCTTATTTCTCTTCTGGGTGCAATGGTAACGTTAGGTGTTAGGGCTACAGCAGTTGAGACAACAAATACTGTGGCTATTGCAATATTGTCGTATGCATCAATGGATAATGACGACGATCTTGATGCCGATGCAGAATATCCTGTTCGATATACGGATTGGAACGGACTGCTTGATGCTGTTTCGTTCCCTGGGGTGGCTCGTCAAGACAAGGATGCGATGCTGTTCGATTATATGATGAATCAATCAACGAACGATCTTGCTTCTGTAGATGACGAGATTCGTGAGCTGATTCGGGTAGGCTTGTGTGAATGCCGTGATTTGAATCATACCAATGCTTTTCCCTATGTTCGAAATTTCATGTTGAATCAAACATCTCGCTACATGGATGAACCGGTGTACCTGTACTATAAGTGGGCTCCCTTGAATGATGACTATCTTTCGGTTACCAGATCCTTCCTGACGAACGAGTCTCGCGAGGCGCGCGCAAGTAAACCATCTGATTTGTTGTATTTCGTGAATTCTATCGACAGTCATGTCAAGATCTTCGGTAGAGATCAATGGTATACGAACGTAGTGAAGCTTGCTTATCAGTCACGAGCTACTTGTGGAGAGTGTGCTGTTGTATTGGATCGGTTGTATGTGTCAAAGATTGGCAATTATGAGCAGAGCTCCAATCGGCTTGAGACCGTCAGGGGGTGGCTCGGGTCGACGAATTGTACTTCGGAAGTGCGATCCTATTGTATTTCCATCACCAACCAACTCATGAATGCCGCCCAGCCGCTTTCGGAGGTTGAGGCGTTGCGAGGGTTGTGATGTTTACCGCTGGCTTCCAACGAGACAACTACATCGATGCGCTGATGCGGACGGACGCACTCTTGGAGTATGCCGTCCAGCACGGCATGGCCGAAGAGGCGGAACGGTTGCGAGAGGCGTTGCGCAAGCTTTCGGGGCTTGGCGAGTCTGCTTTGGAATGCAAGCCGGTGTGAAATGGACACAACTGAAATAGGGAGCGGAGTGTTGTTGTCCGCTCCTTTGGGGACAAACAGGGAAAGTCCTAGTGTCGCGAATGTTGATGAACGGGCGTGCGAGTGGAAACGGAGTTGATAGGCATTACGATATGACTTTAGGTTGGGTATATGGGATTAGAAAAAACGGCAGTAACGGATATCGGAAGCATGATGTTCTTGTTGGATTTAAGAGCGGCGTCGTGTTTAATATTCCACACTGTGAATAGAAAGGCTAAAGGTTATTTATGAGAGATAGACTGTTTTTCTGCATTGTTGTCGTTTTCGCGTGCATGCTTCGTGCCCAAGATTTAGGTGTCGACAATGAGAGCCTAAAGAATATTCTCAAAACAACATTCCTAGATGTCCATCCCATAAAAGATGATGTCTTGGCGACGCTTTCTGATATCAACTATGCTAGTAATAGACTTGTATCGGCTGCAAAGGAGGTGTACTTTGAAGTCGAAGATCAAAGAGCGAAGGGGCGGTCGATAACGATTGTGTCAACATATTGGTCTTCTAATGATGTTGATTTTGTAGTGTCATGTGCGACAAATCATCAATATTGGTATTCAGTGGCAATTGGAACGATATGTCTTTTAGGCGCGTCGACAAACTCAATAGATAGACTGAATGCGCTTATGAATTGTGAGGTTGCGACTAATGGCGTATATGACTTGGAGACCAAGAAAGGTTATGTGATATCGGCCTTGCTGAATCGTGCGATGAAGGCAGATGTCTCAGAAGATGAGAAAGTTTCAGCGTGGAATTTCTCGATGTCATTTGTGTCAAATCATGTTGACACAATCATGATTACGGATATGGCACTTTCACGGTTTGATGATACATTTCAGAATTCACGTAGGCGTTTGGAACTTCTGCGGTTCTTGCAACCGCGAGAGACATTGCCAAGCTTGCAGAATTATGTGAATTTCGAGATAGGTAAGTTGGAATCTCTTCCAGAGGGGTCATTAGTTGATTAGCGGAAATCTATTATGCAGACCGCAGGCTTCCAACGAGACAACTACATCGATGCGCTGATGCGATCAAGAAACCATCCGGTGTGAGTTTTCAATGGACAGTACTTTAAGCGAAAGGAAGCTTTTGCACGGTTGCGACGGCGCTCTCGCACGGGAAAGGGCGGGCGGTTCTTCTGATGTGCGGACTGATCCTC
Organism: uncultured Verrucomicrobiota bacterium; assembly: GCA_945834475.1. Classification (GTDB taxonomy): domain Bacteria; phylum Verrucomicrobiota; class Kiritimatiellia; order RFP12; family UBA1067; genus UBA1067. Next base: position 16,719 of record CAMAHK010000039.1, on the reverse strand, counting down.
GGCTGCTGGATAGCGACGGATCATTCCTGCCGCCTGAGGCCCGCGTAGGGTCTCCCGCGTCGGGTCGGGTTTGAATGACGCGCTGAAACTTGCTATAATACCTCATCTATGGACAGACTGGCGTATTTGGCAAGACGATTACTGCTTGTGATTCCGACTTTCATCGGGATCACAATCGTGTGTTTCACCCTGACGCGATTCCTGCCGGGTGGACCGGTGGAGATTCGTCTCATGCGTCTGAAGGGCCTCGCGGCGCAGGGCGCGGCGGGCGAGAGCGCGGGCTCGGCTTCGGCGGCGCACGTCTCCGACGAGTACAAGAAGGACCTCGAGAAGCAGTTCGGCTTCGACAAGCCGATCTACGTGCAGTACTACGACTGGCTTGTCGTCAACAAGATGGGCATGACGCTGCCGTCGTACGACTATCCGAACAAGACGGCCTGGGAGCTCATCAAGAGCCGTATTCCCGTCTCGATCTGGTTCGGCCTCGCCTCGTTCTTCCTCACGTATCTCATCTGCATTCCGCTTGGCATTGCGAAGGCGCTCAAGCACCGGCAGGCGTTTGACGCGGGCTCGTCGCTTGTCGTCTTCATCGCCTACGCGATTCCGTCCTTTGCGCTCGCGATGATGCTCAAGATGTTCTTCTGCGGCACGGTCGAGGGACTCTTCGACGTCTTCCCGCTCGGCGGCATCTCGAGCGACTTCGACCTCGACCCGACGTGGTGGGAGTGGTTCTGCGACCGCGCGTGGCACATGGTCATGCCGATCACCTGCTATGTCGCCGGCTCGTTCGCGATGCTGACGCTCCTCATGAAGAACTCGCTCCTCGACCAGATCTCGTCCGACTACGTGCGCACGGTGATTGCGAAGGGCGCGACGCGCCGCCGCGCGATTTGGGGACATGCGTTCCGCAATGCGCTCATTCCGATCGCGACGGGCTTGGGACCGATGATCGGCGTTCTCTTCGCCGGCTCCATCATCATTGAGACGATCTTCGAGATTCCCGGCATGGGCCGGCTCTCGTGGGACGCGCTGATCGGACGCGACTATGCGGTCTTCCTGGCGCTCCTCGCGCTCACGGCGAGCTTCCAGCTCATCGGCAATCTCATCTCCGACGTCCTCTACATGCTCATCGATCCGCGGATTGATTTTTCGAAAAAGTGAGGTTGAGGGCGAAGGTTGAGGTTGACGGCGGTGGTTAAAATTTTCTTGAAGGGATAGCGATGTTTTCACCATTAACGGTTAAGAGATTTCGGGCGTTCAAGCGGATCAAGCGGGCTTGGTATTCGCTGATTGGGCTGGGCGTCATCTTCGTGTTCTGCCTGTGCGCCGACTGGGTGTGTCCGTGCGATCCGCGCGCGGTCATCGATCCGGCGACGCTTGAGCAGTACCGCCAGCCGGTTTTCGAGGAGACGTACGACATTCAGACCGTGCGCTTCAACCTGATGGACGACGGCACGGTCGTTGACTTCGAGGGGCCGAAGGACTACGACGAGGCCGATTACGTGCGCAAGGAGTTCAAGCACCCCGGTTACACGCGCGTTTTCCTGCAGCCGAAGAATCCGCCGAAGGTGACGATCCGTGAACTGCCGGCGCCAGAGGTGTCGTTTCCGTTCCGCCCTGTGAAGGGACATCCCTTCGGCATTGATGCGGGTGGACGCGACGTCTACGCGCGCGTCGTCCACGGTATGCGCATCGCGCTCCTGTTCGGGCTCATTCTCGCCGCGTCGGGCATGTTCGTCGGCCTCGTCTTCGGTGCGGTCGAAGGCTACTTCGGTGGCAAGACGGATATTCTCCTGCAGCGTCTGACGGAGATCTGGAGCGCGATTCCGTTCCTCTACGTGATGATCTTCATCGGCTCGACGGTCGGGCGCTCGTTCACAATTCTTCTCGTCTGCTATGCGATTTTCAATTGGATTGCCGTCTCGTACTACATGCGCGCGGAGTTCCTGCGCCTCAGGTCCCGCACGTTCGTGGAGGCGGCGAAGGTGCAGGGCTTCTCGGCGGCGCGGATTATCTTCGGGCACATCCTGCCGAACGGCCTTACGCCGCTCATCACGCTCTTCCCGTTCCTCCTCATGGGCGCGATCGGGTCCTTGGCGGCGTTGGACTTCCTCGGCTTCGGCCTGCCCCCGATGACGCCGTCGTGCGGCGAGCTGATGCAGGAGGCGCAGCAGTTCCGCGGGGCGTGGTGGCTCATTCTCTTCCCGGCCCTGGCGCTCTTCGTCGTCATGCTGCTTACTGTCCTCGTCGGCGAGGGTCTGCGCGACGCATTCGATCCGCGCCAGAAGTCCAAGCTCGAGTAACCGGTGTCTAGAAAGGGGTCAGCATGAAGAGAGCACGTTTGATGAAAGATTGCGGACAAGTTCGCGTGACGCGGCCGCTGCGACTCGACCTGGCCGGAGGCTGGTCTGACACCCCGCCGATCTGCTATGAGCGTGGCGGCATCGTCTTGAACGCCGCCGTGCGGCTGGAGGGACGCGATCCGGTCGTCGTCGACGTTGCCCGGCTGGCCGTTCCCGAGGTGCGTGTCGTCAGTGTGGACCTAGGCAAGAAGGGCGTGCTCGTCTCGCGCGAGGAAATCTATGGTGCGCAGGACCCGCACGACTGGTGCGCCCTCGTCAAGAGCGCACTGCAGGTCGTCGGGTACGAGTTTGACAAGGGCGGGCTTGACATCCGCATTCGTGCCGACGTGCCGAAGGGTAGCGGCATGGGCACGAGCTCGATCTTGGGGTCGGCGCTCGTCGAGGCGCTGTTGCGCGTCCTCGGCCGCAAGGCACCGCCGGACCGAGTCTCGCTGCTGACGCTTCAGCTCGAACAGACGATGCAAACCGGCGGCGGCTGGGAGGATCAGATGGGGGCGCTCTATCCGGGCGTGAAGCTGATTGAGACGAAGCCCGGTAAGGCTCAACGTTTTCACGTGCGTCAGCTCTCCCCTGAGGCCGAGGCCCGTTTCGCACGGTTTGTCGCGGAGCGCGGGCTCCTGTATTTCACGGGACAGAAGCGCATGGCGCGCAACGTCCTGCGCGGCGTCCTGTCGTTCTACGCCGAGAATCCCTACGGCATCGCGCACGCGATCATCGACGGGCTCAAGGCCGATGCGACACAGGCCTTTGCGGCGTTGGAAAAGGGTGATATGGCGTGCTTTACGGCGGTGCTTAACCGCTACTGGCTCAACAAGAAGGCGCTTGACCCGGGCAGCACGAATCCGCATGTCGAGTCGATCATCGCCCGTATCGCCCCGTGGACGGAGGCCGTGACCCTGGCCGGTGCCGGTGGCGGCGGCTTCCTGTTCGCTCTGGCGCGCTCGGCCGAGGCCAGGGATCACATGCAAAAGGTCCTGACGGCCGCAGGTGGGCCCGGCCGTGCCTATGAATTCTCGCTCTCGACCAGGGTGTCCTCGGAACTGAACGCGTGAAACAGCGGCGTCTCAAACGCATTGCCCAGGTGTCGGGGATCGCGACGGCGTTGGCTCTGGTCGCGACTGGGCTTTGGTTCCTCTACCGGAGTCTGATGATTGAGAAGCACTACAAGCTTCTCTGTCAGCGATTCCCGGCAAGTTACGCGAAGCGGCTCGCGCCGCTCCAGTTTGACTATCCGAAGTGGCAGTTCGTGCCGATGCCGGTCGGTGATCTCGCGTGGACGGAGATTGTCGCGAAGGAACTGACACCGTCCTGGAACCTTGTCGTCTACGTCGACTGGGCGCACGGCAAGTGGAATGCGCTGAAGGCGCGCAACTACACGCCCTATTACGCGAAGGACGCGAAGGCCTACGATTCGGGCGCTTGGTATCAGGCGAGTCCCGAGGCGATCGCGTATTTCATGGATCCGCGGAACTTCCTCAACGAGCAGGACGTCTTCATGTTCGAGACGCTCGGCTACGACGCTGGATCGCAGACGCTGAAGGCTGTTGAGAAGACGCTTGCGTCGACTTTCATGGCGAATGCCTGCTATGACGGCGGTACGGAGACGTTCGCGCAGCTCGTACGCGAGGTCGGTGCACGACACGGCGTGAGTCCGGTCTTCCTTGCGGGACGCCTCTCAAGCGAACAGGGCGGCGGGTCTGTCCAGGCCTTCGGCACGATCGGCGACGCGCTTGTCGGCTATGCGACGAACACGACCGGTAAGATCGGCGCGGCAGTCGTCTGGGGCAAGAAATACACGAAGGACGGCAAGGCAACGGCCGACATCCTTGCGAAGGGCGCGGCGGCCTACAACGGCTATTACAACTTCTTCAACTTCCGTGCCTACGGACTCGGGGTCTTTGAGATCAAGTACAACGCGTATCTGGAGGCGAAGAACGCCGACGAGAAGTACAAGGGACCCTGGACCTCTCAGGCGCGTGCGATCGAGGGCGGCTCGATTAAGATCAAGGAACGCTACATCGACACGAAGCGTCATACGCGTTACCTGCAGAAGTTCAGCGTGCTGCCGCAGGCCGGGGCATTTCGCTGGAAGCAGTACATGCAGAATATCGCCGCGCCGCTGATCGAGGCTCGCAACACGTTTCAGTCGTACCGGGCGGCAAAGACGCTCAAGGCCCCGTACCGCTTTCTGATCCCGGTTTACAAGGAGATGCCGAAAGAACCCGCACGCGACCCCGCGGGAGGTCAGTCGGTCTACAGTCCAAGTATGTAGGAATGCCGTACCGCGAGCCGTCCTCGGCCGCGGCGTTGGCAAGCCGTTACCCGCCGCGGCCGAGGCGGCTTGCGGTACGAAGAAAGGAAACAACATGAACCTCGAAGTCTCAGAGAAGTGCATCGCCTGTGGGGCGTGCGTGCGCGATTGCCCGACGGGAGCCCTGACGGTCGAGAACGGCCGCGCGGCGGTCCGTAAGTCCGATGTCTGCATCAACTGTCTTCACTGTGTCGCGGTGTGTCCCGTCGGGGCGCTTGCGATGAACGGCGTCGGCGCGGCGGACTGCGCAGTGCCGCAGGCCCTGCCGAAGCCGGAGGAGGTGAAGAACCTCATCCGCCAGCGTCGTTCGATCCGCCAGTTCGCGGCGGGAGACATTCCGAAGGCGGAGATCGACGATCTTCTGAGCGTGCTTGCGGCCGCGCCGACGGGTTGCAACGCGCAGACGAACGGCTTCCTCGTGATCGACTCAAAGGAGAAGATGGTTGCGCTCAAGACGGCACTCGTTGCGCTTCTGAAGGAGAAGTTCGCGTCGCTGCCCGAGTTCCTGCGCGGGCCGGTCATCGCCTGCACGAAGAATCCTGAGGCGGATCCGTTCTTCCGCCACGCGCCGCATCTGCTCGTCGTCCACGCGAAGGAAGGGGCGGTCACGCCGACCGAGGACTGTGTTGCCGCCTGCGCGTATTTCGACATCCTCATGCAGGGTTGCGGCTACGGAACGACTTGGTGCGGCTTCCTGAAGATGATCGTCGACGCAGTGCCCGAGGCAATCGACCTTCTCGGCCTGCCGCGTGGTACGGCGTTCTATGCGATGATGTTCGGACGTCCCGACGTCGTCTATCCGCGCGTTCCGCCGCGAGTGTGAGATATGGTATAATTTCCGATATGCAAGAAATCGATTTCGAGTCCGACGATTTTGCCGACATCGTGGCGAAGGATTCGCGCTTTGACGCGCGGGCCTACGCGTTGCTGATGGACGTCATCCACTACCTGGGTGGCGAGGCGGATCGTCACATGACGGGCGGCGACATCCTCGAAGAGTTCAAGGAACGTGCGCTCGACCAGTACGGACCCATGACCTATACGGTGTTGACGGAGTGGGGACTCGCCTGCACCGAGGACATCGGTGAGATGATGTTCAATCTCGTCGACGGCCATCGCGTTCATCGTGACGATGACGATACGTCCGAGGCGTTCGTCGCCGGCTACGATTTCAAAGAAGTCTTCCTCAACCCCTACCAGACATGAAAAAGCTCCAACTCGTTCTCGCCTTGTCCGTCGGCTTCGCGGTGCTCAGCACGCTCGCCTTCGTCAACAACCTCGTGGCCATCGTCCATTGGTGGCAGGCCTTCAGTGCCGCGGGGGGCGACACGTCGGCGATCCCGGCGCATGCGGCGGGCTTTATCGGCTGGCTCGACTGGACTGCGGTCGACTATTCGGCCGTGACGACGTTCATTCCGTTTCTTGGCGCGATTTTCCTCGTGCGCTCCGCCTGGCGCATGCTCCGAAAGCGTCCGATGACGGCGGACGACTTCCCGTTCTTCCGCGGCAGCGACCAGTTCAATATTGCGCTCGGCCTCTTCGGCACGCTCTGGGGCATCATCGTGATCGGTTACTTCAAACTCGATACGGTGCAGATGGCTGACCTCATGCAGTGCCTCCACACGGCGCTTTTCTCGACGCTGATGGCCGTCGTCTGGGTGTTTCTTCTGGATCGTCCCCTGATTCGTCCTTACTTCGTGCGCCTTCTCAAGGAATCGCAGCTTGAGACGATCGAGCGGGATGACCTTGTCGGCGCAGTCGAGCAGCTCGTCACGCGTCTCATGTCCGCCAGTGCGGCCTTCGACGCGCGTCAGCAGGCGTACGAGGCGGCGTTCGAGAAGCGGCAGAAGGAGTATGAGGTGGCGTTCGCCAATCGTCAGGCGGACGAGGTGGCGGCCACGTTGCAGCGTCAGGAAAAGGCGGACAAGGTCTTTGCCGCACGGCTGGCCGAGCAGGGTGAGGCGTTTGCGAAAGCTCAGGCCGAGATGGCAACCCGACTGGCGGCCTACGAAAAAGCGTTCGATGCGCGGCAGAAGGAGTATGTCGAGTTTTTCAAGCGCGAGATCGCCGAACTCGAGAAGCGTGCCGCGGCCTCCGAGGCCAAGCTCGCGGCCGTCGTTTCCGCCCTCAAGGGCTAAAGGACCCCGCGCATGGCAACTTCGACACAACGTGCGTTGACGCGGCTGATCCGGAAGGAGGCGTCCTCCGCCGCCACGACGGATGACTTGCAGGGGCTTCTCCTGCAGGTCGTCTTTGCGCTCCTCATGATTTTCATGATCGCGTACTTCATCTTCGTCGAGCAGCAGAAGAAGGTGCGCGCCGAGGAGGTGATGGCCCTGAACCGCCAGAAGCTTACGCTGGCGATCGAGAAGGTCGCCGAGGCGCGACGCGTCCGGTACGGCATCAACGCGCTCCTCGTGCAGGGGGTGGACGGCAAGCGCGTCTTCGATCCCGACACGATTGTCGTCGGTTCCTCGATTTCCCTCGCGCCTGCCGCGAAGAGCGCCTTTGCCCAGGGGGGGCAGCAGGCGTTCGCCGACTACGGCGACCGTCCGGCGACGGCGGCGGCCTGGCGCACAGAAGTCTTCGCCGAGGCGGACGTCCAGCCATCCGCGCTGAACGAAGAGGAAACGGCATGGTTCGAGACGGCGCTCGCGACGGAGATTGAAAACGTCCGCCTCGACGTGCGCGGTGTGCAACGAGCACTCGCCGCGCGGTTGCAGCGTCAATGGATTTCGGATTCGTCGGCTTTTGACGATACGGCCGATCCGCGCACGCTCGCCGAACGCATCAAGCAGAAGTCGCTTCAGGCCGTTGCGACGGAAATCGGATCGGAGGTGTTGCCGTGATCGCATCGTGTCTCTTGCTGGCCGCCGCGCTGTCGGCGGGGAACGCCGAGTTCGAGGACGAGGCGCGCGAGACGGCGGCGATGATCGCCGTGATGCGTCTGGAGAGGGATTTGTCGGAGAAGGGACTCGACGCCGGTATCCTGGAGTCGGCGATGCTGGCCGATCCCGAGAAGTACAAGACACGCGGCGACGCCGAGAACCTCTGCCGTGACCTGTATGCCGAGAGGGTGTTCGCGAAATATACGAACGCCGTGGCGCGCATCCGCGCCGACCTTGCGCTCGGGGAGGAGCCGCCCCAGGCTCCTCGGACGGCGTTTGTCACCAACGCGCTCATCCGCCACTACGCCGCCGCCTTCGCCCGCGAACGGGCGTCGGCCTGCGCCGCACAGGCCAAGTCGATCGCCCTCAAGGTGAAGCCCGACGAGGCTGATCTCGAGTCGAAGGGTGATGAAGAAGCCCGCACCTGGCTCACCTCGCGCATCGCGTATGCGAAGGGGATGGATGTCTTCGAGGAGAATCTTCAGTACATTTCCGAGAAGATCGTCGATCCGCTCCTGGCCGATGCGCGCAAGGAGCGCAAGCGCCAGCAGGAATACCTGATGCGCACACGGACCGACGCGATGTCTCCGACGGCGCTCGCGAAGGAACTGGAGGCGAATCTCCGCAAGAACGTTGCCGAGCGTCAGGCGAAGTGTGACGATCCGCAGCGTGCGTGGAGCGTCTTCCCGCGAATCTTGCGCGAAGACCTGCCGACCGCCGTGACGCGCCGTATTCTCTCGCAGGTGGTGAAGGAAGTTGAAGACGTGCCGCTGACGATCGCGGCGGAAGACATTCGCACGGTCTTCGCGGCAAACCCGTCCGCCCATCGGAAACTCGGCGATTCCGAGAAGATCTTTCGCGAGCAGTACGCGTCCCGGGTCCTGGCCGTTGCCGTCGCGAAGCTCGAGGCGCGTGTTCCCGAGGCCGAGCGCGCCGAGCTGGTCGCCTTCCTGAAGGAGCAGGCCACGACGGCGGATGTGACGAAAGCCGTCGACGCGCGGGTTCGGCGCGAACTGTTGCCGAAGTGGCGTCAGGTACGTGCCGAAATCGCCGAGACGGAGGTGACGCGCCTTTGGCCGACGCTGGCGGACCGGACGTGGTACCCCTCGGCGGAGTTGGCGGACCAGACGGTCGCGCGCAGCGACTACGGCGCGGTGCTGAAGGACTGGCGCAAGGCACCCGAACTCCAGGATCTGGCGGGGAAAACGGAGACGCTCGAGGAGTCGGAGGCGTCCGCCGACAAGTCCGTGGCCGCGGCCTTCGATCTCGCGCGGACGGCGATTGCCGCGCAGAACGAGATCGTCGGCAAGTCCCATCCGCTGATCTTGACGGCTGCGAAAGACCTTTCCAAGGGCCTCTTTTCGAAGAAGCCGAATCTCGCGGCCGTGACGGAGATGCTGATGAACGCGGTGACGGACGGCTGGGCCGAGACGCGTGAGGAGACGCTTTGGAAGGACGGCAAGAAGCCGGCGAACGCCGACGAGCAGCACGCGGCGCTCTTCCCGTCCGTCAAACGCCGCATCGAGCTTGAGGCGCGTCAGATTCTGGATGAACTTGAACAGCAGGAGGCGAAGGAGAAGGAGACGAAGGAGACGCCTCCCGAGGAACCGCCGCCCGAGGAACCGCCGCCGGAAGAGCCGCCGGCGCCGAGCGAAGAGACGCCCGAGGAGGAACTCTGCACGATTTCCTTCTCGATGGCCGGCGGCGAGGTGACGGTTCAGGCCAAGCGTGGGAACACGGTTGTCGCCGAGCGCAAGGCCAAGGCGACGGCCTCAGGTTTCGAGAATGCGTTGCGTGAAGTCGGCGCAGTGGTCGGTCGTGAGATATTTCGTTTGAAGTGACAGAAAGGTAATCTGATGAAAGGTTTTATTTTCGGTGTCGTGGCCCTTGGTTCGGCCGGTCTGGAGGGCGCCTACACGCGCCAGATGGTCGGCCTCGAGTCTCGTCCGATCCGCGAGTTGCGCGCATGGCAGAAGGTGAGCCGTTTCGCATAAAGTGAGGAAGCCGTGACACGGATCGAGGAGTTTGGCTGGCGTGGGGCCGTTGAGCCCGGAATCGGACGGGTCGTTTCGGCTCACGGCGACTACTATCATCTCGTCTGCAACGAGACGGGCGGCGAGATCCTTGCCCGCAAGAAGAAGAGCGCTTTCACGCGGATGAAGACGGCAGCTCCGGACAATATGAAGGCCGCCCGCTATGCCAAGCGCACGTCGGCCCCGTACCGCGAGGCGTCCTCGCCCGCGGCGCTTCCCGGCGCACCCCTCTCGCCCATCACCGGCGACTTCGTCCGCTTTCGCTATAACGCGCAGGGCGACTCGATGATTCTCGAGGTCCTGCCGCGTCATTCGCATTTCGAGCGCAAGGATCCGACGGCGCGGCGGACGGCCCAGACGCTCGCGGTCAACTTCGACACGATCTTCATCATGATGTCGCTCAACGAGGACTTCTCGACCGCGCGCATCGACCGGTACCTCACGCTCGCGGAGGAGATGGAAGGCGGAGAGGCGGTCGTCGTGCTGACGAAGCTGGACTTGAAGCAGGAAGGGGACGAGGAGTTCTTCGCCGAACTCGAGGAGGCGGTCGCGGGACGCGCGAAGATCCTGCATATCTCGTCCCTGACGGGCGAGGGAATGGACGCCGTGTGGGCCTATGCGCAGCCGGGCAAGACACTCGCGTTCATCGGGTCCTCGGGTGTCGGCAAGTCGACGCTCCTTAACACGCTCGCGGGCGAGGAATGGGCGGCGACGCAGGAGATCCAGGAGTGGAGCGGCAAGGGCCGCCATACGACGACCTCGCGCGAACTCGTGATGCTGCCCTGCGGGGCGATGGTCATCGATACGCCCGGCATCCGCGAGATCGGCATCCTCGGCGAGGAGGATCAGCGGCTCCACCGCGGCGAATCCACCCACCGCTATCGGAAATAGCTCTTGTCTTTCATTGTCTAGTTTACGCAACACTATGTTCGGTAATTATCTGAAGCTTTCGGTTCGCGGCGCGTCGCACGCCAAGAAGATGACGTTTACGCTGGAGAATTTTCCAGTGGATTTCCCGATTGACGAGGAGGCTCTCGCCGTGCTGATGGAGCGCCGGGCGCCTGGCCGCGACAAACTCTCGACGCAGCGCAAGGAGGCGGACAAGGTCGAACTCCAGGTCAAGGGGTCGACGATTGTCGGTACCATTGCCTCAACGGACATGCGGCCGAAGGACTATGGGACCGAGCGGACGATCCCGCGTCCGGGCCATGCCGACTTCGGCCAGTGGGTGCAGTTCGGCCTCATCCCGACGGGCGGCGGCAAGAATTCGGGACGTCTCACAGCGCCGCTTTGTGCGGCAGGTGGTATTTGCCTTCAGTTCCTTGCGCGGCGCGGCATCACGGTCTCGGCGAAGCTTACGATGATCGGCGAAGAGACGGACGAGAAGAAAATGGTCGCGGCCATCGAGAAGGCGCGTGACAAGGGAGATTCCGTCGGCGGCATTATCACCTGCACGATCGAGAATCCGCCGGTCGGTCTCGGAGGTCCGCTCGAGGAGGGCCTCGAAAGTGCGCTGGCTGCGGCACTGTTTGCGATTCCCGGCGTGAAGGGTGTCAACTTCGGGCTCGGCGACTGCGTCGGTCAGAGCGGATCCGCGTACAACGATGCCTTCGCGATGAAGGACGGGCGCGTCGTCACGGCGACGAATCGGCAGGGCGGCATTCTCGGGGGACGCACCACCGGCATGCCGATCGTCTTTCACGTCGAGATGCGTCCGACGCCTACGATCTTCAAGCCGCAGGCTTCGGTCGACCTCGCGACGATGACGGCGGCGACCTGCGAGACGAAGGGCCGCCACGACCCGTGCATCGTCCGCCGCGCACTGCCTGTCGTCGAGGCGGCGGCCGCCTTCGCACTCGCCGATGCGATTCTCGCCGACGAGGCGGCGCATCCGCGGATTTGCCTCACGCTCACCGGCAAGACGCTCGAGGAGAACGTGAAGCAGTACGAGAGCCAGCGCTACTTCACTGACATGGTCGAGTTGCGCATCGATCTCCTCAAGAAGTCCGAGCGCAACCGTACCGTCCGTGTCCTCACGGACAGGCGCGGTAACGGCACCCTGCTCCCGTCTGTGCCGATGATCGTCACCTTCCGCAAGACATGCGACGGCGGTGCCTTCGACGGCAACGAGAAGGAGCGGTATGGATTCTTTAAGAAGTTGCTGACGGGGTTGGCTGTTACCATGCCGCGCCCGGGGGCGGGCGGCGGTACGGTGTATGTCGACTTTGAGGAGGGGTTTGGCGACGAGGCTCTCGTCGCGCTGGCGCGGAAGGCGGGGGTGAAGATCGTCCGCTCCGTGCATTCGTTCGAGGGGCCGGTCAAGAACCTGCCGGCGCGCCTGAAGGCCCTCGCGAAGCAGGGCGATGTCGCGAAGATCGCGTTCATGCCGAAGACGGCGAAGGATGTCGAAAAAGTCTTCAAGCAACTCGCCCCCGTACCGCGAGCCGTCCCCGGCCGCGGCGCTGGCAAGGTTCCCCTCCCGCCGCATGTCGTGTGCGCGATGGGTCCGCTGGGGCTGCCGACGCGTGTTCTGGCGGGACGCCTCGGGTCGCTTTGGACGTATGCCTCGGTCGGGGGGCTCGGCAAGATCGGCCATCTCTCGCCTTACGATCTTGTGCGCGACTACCGCTTCCGTTCGGTTTCGCGTGACGCCAAGGTCGTGAAGGTGCCCGCAGAACAGGTTTCCGAGCAAAACGCCTATTTCCTTTCTCAGGACGAAGACACCGTCGCCCTCCCCTTGTGATGAGCGGTCGAAGAATCCATCTGATGGGCATCGGCGGCGTCGGCATGGCGGGGCTTGCCGTGTTGCTGAAGTCCGACGGGAACGAGGTCTCGGGCTGCGACTGCGCGGCCTCGCCGCGAACGGCGTGGTTGGAGACTTTGGGTGTCGCCGTGTCGATTGAACATGATTCCGCACATGTCTCGGGGGTGGACGAGGTCATCGTCACGCCGGCTGTGTCCAAGGACAATCCTGAACTTCTTTCGGCGCAACGGAGCTGTCGTATCCGGTATCGCGGCGAGGTTCTGGCCGAGATCGTCAGCCGGCGGGAATCCATTGCCGTTTGCGGTTCCCACGGGAAGACGACGACCTCAACGTGGATCGCGAAACTTCTGCTCGCTCTTGGCGAGGATGTGTCTTGGTGTATTGGCGGGGAAACAGGGGGCTTCCCCGTGGCGCGGGCCGGTCGTGGCGTGTTGGTCGTCGAGGCTGACGAATCCGATGGTACGCTTGCCCTGTATCATCCGACGACGCTCGTCGTGAACAAGCTCGAGTACGATCATCCCGATCATTTCAAGACGGTCGAGTCGTATTTCGCCTGCTTCGACCGGGCGCGCGCCCAGGCCAAGGACGTCGTCGAGAGCGAAAGTCTCGCGCCGCTGTCCGGCCCGGAGGGGCTGGCCGTTCTGGAGACGCTGCCGATTCATAACCGGAAGAACGCCCGCGCGGCGATTGAGGTCGCACTCCGGCGCGGACATTCGCTTGAAAAGATTGCCGCCGCGCTCCCCGAGATCGTCGCAACCCTCCCCGACCGCCGATTTCAAAAAATCTGCGAAGGAGTCTACACCGACTACGCGCATCATCCGACGGAGATGTCGTGCGCCGTGCAGATGGCGCGGCAGATCTGTTCGGGAACCTTGCGCGTTCTTTTTCAGCCGCACCGCTATTCGCGCACCAAGGCGCTGTTGGCCGACTTCCCGGCGGCGTTCGAAGGCGCGGACGAAGTCGTCCTGTGTCCGACTTACGCGGCGTTCGAAAAGCCGGTCGAAGGGGGCGATATTGCCGACCTCTACAAGGCCTGCCGGGAACAAGGAGCCGTGAATAGCGAACAGGCGTGTCCATGCCGTTTCCTGTTGGCGCAAAGTTGCGCGGAGGCGTGGGAGCATGCGCGACGATCAATGGCGCCCGGCGATGTGACGCTGTTGCTTGGCGCGGGGAACATCATCAATCTGGTGCCGCAGGTACTGGAAGATCTTGGGGGGACGGGTGAGCCTCGTTCCCCGCGCAAGATTCTCATCGGCGCAGGCTCGAACACCTGGCGTTCCGATCTTAACCTCGCGGTCGAGTACGTGAAGACCTCGGGTCCTGCGGGGGCGTCGGGCGCGACGCTCGTCGCGGCGCATCCGACGCTTTGTCCGTGGATGGCCGGCATTCCCGGCACGATTGGCGGCTGGATCAAGATGAATGCCGGGGCGTTCGGACATTCGATTTCGGAAGTCCTGGACGCCGTCAAGGTCGACGGTCGGTGGATCAAGGCCGCCGACTGTGGCTTCGGCTATCGCACGAGCGGCATCGACGGCGAAATCCAAGACTACCGGTTGCTCCCCGTACCGCGGTGCGTCCTCGCCCGCGGCGCCGACAAGCCCTCTGACTATCTGGCGCGGCGCAAGAAGTTTCCGGCGGGAACGTATGGTAGCTTTTTTAAGAATCCGCCGGGGGACTTTGCGGGACGTCTGCTCGAAGAGGTTGGCGCGAAGGAGCTTTCCGTGGGCGGCGCTTCTGTCTGGTCGGAACATGCGAATGTGATCGTGCGTGGCGCCGGAGCGACGAATTCGGATGTGCTGGCGCTCGCCCGTCTGATGCGCAACCGCGTCTTCTTCCACCTGGGCGTCACCCTCGAATGTGAAGTTCGCGGAATCGCGGAAAATTGAAGGACGGCCCTGAACCTGTGGCGCGTGGCCAGCGTTAGATGAGGTGTATGAAACACGCTTCGACACTTGTTTGGGGTGCGGGCTTGAGCCTGGCACTGGGTGCGGCCGAGACGAACGAGACGGCGGTGGTCGCGGACCTGGGAACCGTCCTGGTCGAAGGTTCGGCCCTGTCGAAGTATCGTCCCGAGACGGTGAACGGCGGGTCCTGGACGGACGAGCCGCCGGAGAAGTTGCCGTGTGTCGTCGAGACGCTGACGGAAGACTTCATCCGCGAGAAGAATCCGACGGATCTCAACGACCTCCTCCGCTGGGTGCCGGGCATCGAAACGGGCGGCACGTCGCTTCTCGTGCGCCAGCCGGGACTTTTCTCCGTTCGCGGCATGGGCGGCACGACGCCGGCGTTCGACGGGGTGATTCCGATGGGACGCGGTGCGGGACTTTTCATGGATCCGTATCTGATGGAGCGCGTTGAGGTCGTGAAGGGGCCGATGGCGTCCTTGAACGGTGGCGCGGGTGCCCAGCAGAACAACAACGGGGCGGGCGGCGCGATCAACCTCTATCTCAAGGGGGCTCATCTCAGGGGTGACGAGCGGAGCTTTCAGGAGACGACGTCCGTCGGACGCAACACCTGGCGGCAGCGCGGGATGATCGACGCGAACGAAGTCGTTGGCGAGAAGGCGGCCGTTCGTGCCGTCGGATCGTTCGACATCTATTCGCCGACGTATGCGAACCACGGTTCGCAGTCCGGGGCGGATCCGCGGCAGCAGTATTCGCTGGCGCCCTCATTTGTCGTGCGGCCAAACGACGACGTGACGCTGGGCCTCAAGACGCTGTTCGTGTCGTCCGACAGCCCCAGCTACATCGGCGTGCCGGTCTGGCGCGGCAAGCCCGGCGGCGGGTACGGGTGGTACGAGAGCTCGGCGCGCGAGGGCGACCGCTCGAAGTATTCGGGACTGATGATTCATCCTTACGTCGACTGGCAGGTGACGGACGAATGGCTTCTCAAGTTCGGCGGCTCCTTCACCTATTCGCATATGGAGCAGAAGACGCGCGAACCGTACACAGAAAGCGGCGCGGGGCTTGACCACTATTTCGCGACAGGCCATTGGCTTAACGACGCGGCGAAGTACCAGACGACGAACTTCTCGGAAAGCCGGAACTTCGGCAGGAGTTTCACGCTTTATGCGCGTTCGGTCTATACGGAAGAGGAACTGCCGTGGGGCTTTCGCAATTCGTTCGTCGCGCAGCCCGACTTCCTGTACCGCGAGGATTCGACTTCGTTCGGGGCGCCGACTTCACGCTATGGGGCGACGTTGCAGGATTCGCTCGGCTGGGGCTGGGTGACGCTTTTGGGCGGCTTGCGCTATGACTATTTTGTCGAGAACGCGAATACGCAGAAGTCGACCGACCGGACGGGCAAAGTGACTGTGACGCGCTATGGCGAGGCGCGCGAGTTCGCGTTTTCGCCGCGCGGCGGCCTGACGGTGCAGCCGCTCGACTGGCTCGTCTTCTTCGGCAATCTTTCCGAGACGCGGACGCCGACGCTCGGGTATCGCGACGCGGACGGGGCGCGTCCCACGGATCCGTGGGTGGCGACGCAGCTGGAGAGCGGTTTCCGCGTGCGGCCCCTGGAGAAACTCTGGCTCTCGGCCTCGTACTTTGACATCGACCAGAAGAATACGCCGGTCGCGGAGACCGTCGGGGGCGACACCTTCTACCGCTTCGAGGGGCATAACCAGTCCCGTGGCGTCGAACTTTCGCTCTCGGGCGACATCACCGAGAACTGGACGGTGATGGCGATGTATGCGTTTACGAAGTACGAGGACAAGACGGCAACGGGGAAGGCCGCGTCCTTCGCGCGCTTCCCGCGTCATTCGTTCACGCTCAACACGTCCTACCGGCTGCACGGCTTCGACCTCATCGAAGATGTCGTCATCGGCGGCTCGTATCGCTTCCGTTCCAAGAGCTACGCAACGATGCGCGGCGCCTACGTCGACGAGAACCTCTACTTCGATCCCTCGCATGTCTTCGACGTGAACCTGTCGGTGCCGCTGACGAAGTTCGCGGGTCCCGAGGACTGGTTCCTCTCGTTCGGCGTCCGCAATCTCTTTGGCGAGAAGTATTTCGAGAACTCCCGCCATTACTACGAGTGCTTCGTCGGCGAGCCGCGCGTTTTCGAAATCGGCCTCCGCGGTCGGTTCTGATGTTCCCGGTATCGATCGCCGCGCCGTTTTGCGATGAAGTACATGCGCGAGTCGGTCATCGGCCTCACCGGCGAGATTATCCTTTACCTCAACGATCCCCGAAACCGCCGCCGCCAAGCCGCCCACGGCTCCCGCTTCAAGGTGAAGTTCACCCGCCCGCCAGTTTCAAAGTTACTGGCCGTGGATAAGCGGCTGTGAATTTGATATACTTTCTTCCGTCTGAAAACGCAACGACTCCGGTCGTGCGCGAGTAGGGCCATAGGTGTTGAA
>CAMAHK010000038.1 GCA_945834475.1 uncultured Verrucomicrobiota bacterium | reverse complement strand
CGCGCTCGCCGTCCACGCCGCGAATCGCCGCAACGATCTCGCCCTGCGTCAACCCAAGCGTCGTCTTCAGCCCCAAAGCCGCCGCGCACCCGGCGCGCTCGACCTCGTTCGTCGCGTCAATCTCCCCGACGGCATCCTTCTCCTCGTTCGTCGGAAACGAGTTCACCACCGCACCATATAGGCACGTCCCCAACAATGCATAGCCAAAGGCGTTCGAGAGCTTCATTTGAAAATAACCCTCATCGCGTTGCGACTCATCTTAACCGAGATGCGTTCATTGGGCACAACTCCGCCCCGTGCGACAACCCGTGCTATATCCCAACGCGGCGAAAACATCGCCCCTGTCGCAGCGCCCGTCACCAATGTCGACATTGTTTGTTGGCGTCGCCGCAAGTTCGAGCGCCACGTCGAAGAAACGGAAATTGTCACCTACCGACAGGACTTGCGTCACATCAAGACACACGTTTGTCGAAGCTTCCGTATCGGCAAAATCGGACGGGGGCAAGGCCTCTGCATGAAACGACGCACAAGCCGAAGTCGAAGCCACGGCAAGCCCAGCCAGCAAAAGCCCTCGCGCAATCTTAAACATATGCATATTATACCAAAGGTTTCTTGTGACGAATTAGGATTCGAGCATACGGCTTGACTGGCATACCGTTTTCTAAGTAAAAGAGCTGCCCGTCACGCAAGCTTGGGTTGAGCTTCTTCAACGATCGGTCAAATGGCTTGAGTCCGAGCAACTTGCCGGAATCTCCTTCCGCACAGCCAACGATCTCGAATTGCTCGGGGCAATACTTATCAAGAAAGCTCTTCGGAACACCCATCACGCCGGGATAATCAGATGGTATCGCATCTGTAAACGGCACTTCAATGGCATCATAATTGTCGTAATGCCGATAGCCAGAGTCCCTTCGTCTTCTTCGATTCCGCCGCGTAACTTGTGGAGATCAGCTTCTTGAGTCCGAAGCGCTCGAAGTTCTGCGCAAAGAACTTGGTGAAGTTCGACCATTCGGGATCGTCACACGGCAGCAGCACCGTCTTGCCGCGAAAGACGTCGGGGTCGTAGTCGAGATACGCGTTCACCTCCTTCTGGATGTCCGCATACTGCGTGTAGAACTCGTCGTTCTTCGCGCTCTTCACATTCGAGAGATTCGTATTCGCCATGTCGTAACCGTCCGTAACAGCGCAACGAGTCACGACATGAAAAGGCCCGCCTCTCACGCCTTACCTGAGGCCCTGGAAAAGCCTTTTGAGAAACGTGAAGAGGCGTGCCAAGCATGGCACACCTCTGCGAACACGTCGTCTCAATGAAGTTTTCCAGGTTTCAGGTAACGACACGTTGCAGTGATGCAACAAAATGAATGCGGTGGTGGGTGGACGGAGGGATGCGGTGGGGTTGTTTCTTTCTCACGCGACAGGAATGTCGCGTCCCCGTTGGCATTCGCCCATCAGTTCAACACCTATGGCCCTACTCGCGCGGCGACAGGCGTCGTGGCGGTTTCAGACGGGAGAAAGTATATCAAATTCACGGCCGCATATCCACGGCCACCTGGCACTGTGAAGATTCATCAGGAACATACCAACACCCTAAATGAGTACGTACGACGCGGCGAGAGTGTGACAGGCGTGGGCGTAATTTTTAAGTCATACTTTAAAAATACGCCTTTAAGACATGAAGAGTGCTGCCTCGCGTCGAAGCGACGCGGGAACTTGGCTTAGCAGCGGGCTAGGCAACGACCAAAGCGTTTACGAAAACACCTTCTCCCGCCGCGCGGTGAGGTAGCGGATATAGAAGTTGCGCTGGAGGTCGGTGAGGTACGGCGTTTCGTCGATGAGCGCGGGGATGTCCAGGGCATGGATGCGCGGGAGAAGCCGAGCGAGAGCGGACTTGAGGTTCATCGGAACGATCTCCTGAGATACGTGTCGCGCAGATACTCGGCCTGCTCGTGCGAAATCGCCTGATCGTCGATCTCGGCACCGTTGATCGACCCGTAGAGCTCACCCCAGAGACAGTCGATCAGCGAGTCATCGGTTTCAAGTCCCTTCTTGAACGCATCGAGATCGTGCTGCAAATAACCGGGCAACGCGCACTCCCATTCGGGGCGCTTCGGCAAAGCCAAAATCTTTTGAGCTCCATCTGTCATGACACCATTATATCAAATGTTGCAATTTCCCGCGCAGCTCAGTGCGTTACGAATAATGTCGAGGATGTCCTCGCCGTATTCCTCGCGCGTCTGACGGTAGAGGCCGTAGATCGACGAGAGCGCGGCCAGAGGAGCGTGAAGTTCGGCTCCTCCTTCTTGGCGACGCGAATCCCCTTCGGCGTGATCGCAATCACGTCCTCGCCGTCGTCCGAGAGCGTCGCGCAACCAGTGCGCACGAGCGCCTGCAAAAGAAGTTTCAGTTCTTCGGGGTCTGTCCCAGCGAGAAGCCGATACGTCGAGAGTTTGTCGAGCGCATTGTCCGTAATGTAGCGCGAGCTCACGCCCAGCAGCACTTCGACGACGCGGGCGAGCGGATGTTCGCCTTTCATCCGAAAGATGCACGAAAGCGCCTTCTGCACGATCACCCACTGCGTCTCGGAAAGCGCATCCGGCATCTTTCGTGGACCGCACGGATCGCAGCCGCCGCAGACGTCCCCTTCGATCTTCTCGCCGAAGTAGTTGAGGATGAACGCGTGCCGGCACTCGCGCGTGTCGCAGTAGGCGACCATGCTCTTGAGGAGCGCCTTGCCCCGGAGCGGATTCTCACTGTCACGGAAGAAGAACTCCTGCGTGTGGACGTCCGCGTAGTTGAAGAGGAGCTCGCACCACGCCGGCAGCCCGTCGCGTCCCGCGCGTCCGACTTCTTGATAGTACGCCTCGACGCTGCCCGGGATGTCCCAGTGCGCGACAAATCGGATGTCCGCGCGATCGACGCCCATGCCGAAGGCGTTGGTCGCCACAACAACGGGATACTTCGCCTGCGTGAAACGCGTCTGCACGCGCGAACGCTCGCCCATCTCGAGTCCCGCATGATAGAGAAGCGGCTCGGACTCGCCCAACGCCGCCGTCCCCGCGCGGCGCAACTTCTCGTAGACGTTCTCCGCATGCTTACGCGTCGCAACATAGATGATGCCCGTCCGATGCGCCCGAATGAGCGCGAGCACATGGCTCATATTCTCCTCGTGCGTCCGGCACGGCGCAACCGCGAGATTGAGGTTGAGCCGCGAGAAACCCTGTACCTGTACGAAGAGGTCGCGGTCTCCGCGTCCCTTCAGCCGAAGCTGCTTGATGATGTCCTCGCGGACACCCGGCGTCGCCGTCGCCGTCACCGCCATCACGCGCATCTTCGGATGCGCCGCGATGAGGTCGCCGAGCGCGAGATAGTCGGGACGGAAATCGTGTCCCCATTGACTGATGCAATGCGCCTCGTCGACGGCCAGGAACGCAATGTCGAGTTTCTTCAAGACCGCCGCGAAGGCGGAATTCGCGAGCCGCTCGGGCGCGACATACACAAGCTTGTATGAGCCGGCAAGCATCTCCTGGACACGCAGGTCCTGCGTGCGTCCGTCGAGCGTCGAGTTGATGAACGTCGCAGGAATCTGTCGCCGTTCCAACGCCGCGACCTGATCGCGCATCAGCGCAATCAGAGGCGAAATGACGATCGTGACACCCTCCATCAACATCGCCGGCAGCTGAAAGCAAAGCGACTTCCCCGCGCCCGTCGGCATGATGACAACGGCGTCGCGTCCATTCACCACCGCCTCGATCGGCGCCGCCTGCCCTTCCCGGAAGTCCTCATACCCGAACCACCGATCCAGCCCCTCTTTAATCTCTTCCCCTGTCATTCCTTCATCCTTTAGACACCCATTATAACATCCCTCCTCCACCAACTCAACCGTCCGATTCCATCTTGTGCCTGACACAATCATGGAATTTGAAAACGCCTCAGAAAGCCTAAATCGCTTGCTACTCCCATCGCGACTTAAGATTCTGAGATCCTCCATTTATAGAAGGTCATCGTCTGGGAGGCGTCTTCTGTCTCGACATACTTGACGATGGACAGGTTGACCGCACCTGGAGCCACCCCGGACGTCTCACCTTGGTTGAACTGCTTCGTCTCCGAACCCGTCACGACGAATTCGCCAAAATAGCCCCAACGCACAGACGGACGCACCGTCTTCAGCGTTCCGGCCTCAAAGGTCAGCTTGCCACGCGTCGAGACGTCCTTGTTCGGGAACTGTATGGTCTTGTAGGTGCCGGCGCCGCGTTTGATGAACTCGGCCGGCGAATAGATCTTCGTCGTACCGGAACTCGTGAACACAACCGTAGCCCCCAGCGACATCGACGGTGAACGTCTTGTCCTCGCCCTCGAACTGATTTGCGTTCAACTCAAGGGGATAGACGAGTGTATACGTGCCGCTTCCCGTCGCCGTAATGCCGCCCCCGCCATAGCCATATTGCTTTTTCTGCTCCAAAAGAGTAACGTCCGCCCCGCGGAATTCGTACTTGAGATAGTACAACGGATCGCTCTTCTTAAGCGTGATCGCCTCCTGATTCTCGAAGACGACCGTGTCGCCCCGACCCGGAATCTTGCTCGCCGCCGCGTCCTTGTGCACAAACCGTTCGTAGCAGCGCTTCGCGCAGATCGTGTATTTATCGCCACCGCCCCAAGTCCTCTCCGCCGGCAGAAGCACACCGTCCGAGTCCTTCTCATTGACATACTCCATGTCCCACGAATCGGCGATTTGGTAGCAATCACGATGGTTTCCGTGCGCAACAATTTGGTAACCGAGCACCTGAACGTCCTTGACGCACTGCCGCAGGGCGGCCTCACCGCCCAGGACGGGCTCGACCGGGAAAAGCTGCGGATACGCTCCGTCATGTCTGCCCTTGTTCCACCCGACGAGGCAGAGCTCCGCCTCCTTGATTCCTGCGGCCTTCATTCGACGGGCAAGTTCAGTCACCCGGACGAACGGCACCACGCACTTGACCGGCGGTTCCGTCGCCGCCGTCTGGCGCGGCACGGGCGAAGGGACTGGCTTCCACGCCTGTCGGATACGCACTTCGGGACACCGGACCGCATACGCCAATTCGGGACGCTTCGCCGCACGCTCCTTGAGCGGGCTGAACGCCTTGCGGGCAAACTGAAAATCATGGTACACGTGTGCCATTTCGTTGTAATCGGCCTTTGGATCGGTAAAGAGATGGTATTCAACCACCGGATCCTCGTAGAGATTGTCCATATCCTCGTCGAAGCGGAATGAGACCTCATACGTTCCGTTCGTAACCTTCACATAGATGCTCGCGTGATAGGCCATACCGGTCGCAATCGCCAGAAATGCACCGCGCGTCGTCTTCATGCCGTAAACCGGCATGTGCAGTCGCGAAGCCGAACTTGTCTTTTCACACGCTGCCTCACGAGGCTTAGGGCAACTACAAATACGCATGAAAGTTATAATAGGCGCGAAAGGCGAAACAGCGACTGAGCCTCAATAGAGGAAGCCGAAGAGCCAGAGCGGAATCTTGTTTCCGCGGCCAACTTCCACTTCATCGTAGGCGACGAAACTCTTCGGCACGTCCTTGATCTGTTCAAAGGTCTTGCCCTTACCTCCGACTTCAAAAAGATAGGTCTCGTCGACGAGGAAATCTCCAGCGGCCGGATACTTTACCTCATGACCGGCCGAGCGCAGCTGATTGAGGAAATACGTCTCGCGCTTGCACCCCGCATTGATTTCCGGCGAAAGTGCCTGCATGAGATTGACGTTCTCCAGAAATATCTTGTCCGGCCGCGACATGTCCTTCAAAGACGCGGAATCGCTTGAAAGAAGCTGCAGAAGACCGGCACGTGCAAGGGCCTTGAGAATCTTAAGCCCCTGATTGCGGTCCGTTTCCAATTCGCGGTACAGCCGCGCCATCTTTGGCGTCTGCGGAACGGATTCGGCCAGAATCGACAGCATCTTGCGCGCCTTGACCACCGTGGACGGCGTCACCTCCTCTATGGCGGGCAGGTCCACCTCCAGCACCAGTTTGACGACCTCCCGAAGCCGTGCATGATAACCCGCAACATCTTCCTTGTAAAACGGATAGAACCCATGATCAAGATAATCCTTGAACTGCTTCAGGACATTCATCTTGGCCGTTACTTCCAAAGCAATCTCCCGATGCGAGGAGAGAAGGTCTTCAAGACGGACGGCATCAAACGATTCCCCGAGCTCGTAATTCAAATACTCGCGAAACGAGAGACCATAGAGATCGTAAACGCGCTGACGTCTCGACAGGTCCGCTCCCTTGTAGTCGATCTGGAGCATGGACGAACCCGTGTAGCCGACCCGCATGTCCGGATAGAAGTCATAGACATTCTTCAGGCACTGCTGCCACGGCTTGAGATAATGGATCTCATCGACGAACAGATGCGTTCCGCCCTGACGGTGATGCCAATCAACCAAGTCCATAAACGAATGCGTGGAAAACCAAAGGTCATCCATTGAAACATAAAGCGCCGCTTCCGTCACCCCGCCAAACGTCTCCTTGACATGCTGACGCATCAGAGTCGTCTTGCCGGCACCCCTCGCCCCCTTGATTCCGACCAATCTGTTCGACCAGTCGACAAGTGGACAAAGCGACCGGTGAAAATCGCAGGAAACGCGCCTGACAAGCCCATCCATCCGCTCGATGAGCGGCAACACGTCATGATCTTCCATAGTCAAATGCGATGTTTGCAAACATCGTTTTTTGCGAATAAACAGTGTTTTGATACATTTGTATTATACCATATTCTCGATACGCACGGCAATGGCCCCATTTGCAAACCCAATTTTACTATGCTATCATAAGTGCGGCTTCTGCTGCGCCTCGCACCTCGGCACCCGCATCAAACAGGCATTCAAGCGTTCGCCCTCGTCCTTCAGAACTCGTAGCGAACGGTAAATGTGAAACTGCGCCCTGCCGCCGGGTAATACTGCGTACCATACGTCGCATAGTCACAGTATTCCTCGTCAAACAGGTTGTCCACAACCACGGAAAACTTAAGCCCCTCGAGCCACTCGACAAATGTCGGCTCGTAGGTCGCGCCGACATGAAAGACGTTGTACCAGTCCATCTTGTCGAAATCATTGTTGAAATCGGAACAACTGTACATGCCACTCTGAAAACGATGACCGCCAAAGATGTAGCAATCGTCCCACAGCCACACACGGCCGTTCACCGTGAGAAGATGGCGCTCCAGACGGGTCGGAGTCCGCGGATCAAACCGCTCGGAATGTCCAAGGGCCGAGACCGTCCACTTCGAACCGCCAACCAGCCGTCGGTAGTCCTCAACATCCGTCTCGTAAACCTGCAAACCCGGCATCATCACATCGCGTAGATCACACGCCCAATCACATACATGAGGAGAAACACCCCGAGCGAGACGACGAAGGTCAGGAGGACGCCGCGTCCGATGTCCCGCCCCTTCGCCCGGACGGACGCCCTGAACTTCGCGATGAGCGCGGCATCTTCGGGCGGCGTCAGGAACGTCGCCGCAAGCCAAGCGACCGTCGTCACCGCAATCGTTAGAAGCAGCTTCTGCCAGAAGAGGAGCGTCACATCGCTCACCTGAGTTCATAGAAAGCGATGTCGGTCATCGCCCCCAACCGATGCCAGAGTTTCGCATAGACGAAGACCGTCAGAATCCCGCCCGTCAGGAACGCCCACCACACCCAGTTGCCGCTCATCCCGTTCTCGCGGATGAGCTGGGTGAAGAGGTTCGCGGAGTTGGTCGAGGTCATCGCCGCGACCATCGAGATACCGATGAGCCACCACGGCATCGTCCCACCACCCTTGAAGAAGTCGCTCGACGTCCCCTTGTTCCGCCGCGCACACCAGAGCGGAATCGCCAGCAGAACGGCGAAGAACGAGGCGAGGAACAGCCAGTCTATCAGGGCGAACTTCACGCAAAATCCTTCAGATCGAACTTCCACTCCTCACGCGAACGGAAGGGACGGTTGAACTTGCGCTTCAGGACGCCCTTCGCCTCCAGATGCCGGTAACAGGCCGTGTCGCAGGCCCGCCCGCAAATGGAGCAAGGATAGGAATGCTGTGCGGGCGGATAGAACCAGATGTTGTCGATGATCTTCTTCGCCGCATGAAATTCCGGTTCACTCCCGAACCAGTTCATAAGCCAATGCCTTTGCCGTCGAAAGCACAAAGGATGTCTTGCCGTCCGCGACGCGCATCGGGATGCTCTCGCCGCGGGTTCCGTCCGGCTTGAGCGCAAAGAGACGGAATCCCCCCAGGTCGCGGGCGAGCGCCACCTGCGCCTCGCCGCGACGCACCAGCAGCGGCAAACGGCCGTAGGTCAGCTGGACGGCCCTGTCCTCGTTCTCGAACTCAACGCCCGTCGCCAGCTGATGCGTCGTGTGCATCAGCAGATAGCGGGACGCGTCGGCAAGACCGCCTTCGCCCAGTGCCGTCACGAAGAAAACGCCGTGATGACGCTTGAGCGTGACATCGGCGAAGCGCCCCTTCTCCGTCGAGCCAGCTTCCAGCGAAAAGCCCTCGCTACGCGGCGTCGCAACATGAAACGACGGTGCTCCCGCATTAATCGAGATTTCGCCCGTCAGCGACCGGTAGGTGCGCGTGGCGGCGTCCTCGCAACCCGCAGGCAGAATGCCTGCCTTAACGAGCGCCGGGATCGCCGTCGCCAGGTCATTCGCATCGATGTGAACGAGCCCAGCCCTCTCCGCCGCCTCGACGCCGGCGTTGTCGCAGGTGACGACGCCACGGACGCCGTCTGGCAGCGGCAGCCTCTCTCCCGGCGAGAAAAGGACGTGACCCGTCTGCGCGACAAGCCCGATTCGCCGCGCCACGATGCCGAGCTCGGTCTGGGCGCCCGGTTCGTCGAAGTGGCGACGGCTGACAAGGATCGGCACGCAG
The DNA here is from genome assembly GCA_945834475.1 of uncultured Verrucomicrobiota bacterium. Taxonomy (GTDB): domain Bacteria; phylum Verrucomicrobiota; class Kiritimatiellia; order RFP12; family UBA1067; genus UBA1067. The sequence goes on along the minus strand of CAMAHK010000038.1, from coordinate 14,441 downwards.
ACGTCCGCCGTCTTCACATCACCACGCGTGTAAAGGCAGGCCGCCATACGCTCGGACATCTGGCGCGTCGGGTCGCCGACGATGTCAAACCACTCGCCGACCGACTCCCCGGACGCCAGGTCCTTCTCATCGTGCGCCCATGCGAACCGCACGAGCGCGCCCCAGCCCTGCAGCGCCGCATACGCTCCGCACAAAAGCGCCCCCTCGCCCGCATACGGCATCGGGCGCACGTAGTCCCATTCGGTGACGGCGAACGGACGCTTCATGTCGCGCGTCATCGCCATGCCCATCAGCTCGGACTCAAGCCCGGCCTTGGACGACGTTGTGCCGACGGCCGCGGGAAGCCCCCACGCCCCCTTCAGCGAACGCGGATGCCAGTAGTAGAAATGGTTCTCGACGATGCCATAGGGCTCGCGCGTCAGAAGGCCGAGTATCTGCGTGCCGTGATTCTGGTCCGTCAGCATCGGCCGGACGCCTGCCGCGCGCAGCTGCGCCTCCGTCTTGCGGTAGGCTTCCGGATAGAAGTCGACGAGGAAGCGATTCCACTGACGCGGCCGGTCGGCGACAAGCTCGGCCGCAGAGACCCCCGTTCGCGCGATCCATTCCCCGAAAAGTCTCTCGTAGACCGGCTTCGCATACTTGCTGTGAACCGTCCAGGAGACGGCGTCCTCGTTGACGCAGTCGATGTCGATGAGCGCCGGGTCCTCCCCCCACTTGAGGCCCGTGTACGGATTAACATGCGTCAGGAGCGCAAGCGCATAATCGACAAACTGGCGGTTGAAGCCCTCGTGCGCCCAGATGAGCGCCTTGTGCGAACCCCGATCGACCTTCTCCCCTTCATAGCCCTTCACCGGCCAGAGGTTCGCATCGCGGTGGATGAACAGGTCCATGGTCGCATAAATGCCGCGTCTCTTCATCTGCGCGAAGGCATAGTCCATCGCATCGAGCTTCTTCGCGTCCAGTTCCATGTAACCGCCCCCGCGCTTGAGGAGGCGCCCGTCGTAATGGTGAAAACGCACGATGTTGTAGCCGAGCCGGGCGAAGTCATCGACCATCGCGTCGATAAGCGCCTTGTCCGAGGGGAAGTTCGCCTCAAAGCAGAGGTTGCAGCCGTAAAGCCGCACCGGAACTTCCGGACGCCGCTCAAAGACAAGCTCGCCATTCCGTCCGGCGCAGGCGAAACCGTATTTCCCTGCCGGCGCGTCGAGGAGAAACGAGAAATCCAGGGCGGATCCGTCCTTCACGCGCGTCCGACCGGAGATCGGCAACCAGTCGGCATCCGCCGCTAACACGAGCTTGCGCTTCTCGACGCTCGGCACCTTCTTCGGCGTCACCGTCGCCGCAACGATCATCCACGTCGATCCGTCGCCGAGGCTCTCGAACTCTAATCGAACGAGCCCGGAACGTTCGAGCGGGAAACGCGTGACATGCAATCCCACCTCGGTCGAGGCATTGCGACCGGACCAGCCGACCGCCGTCTCGCGCGCCGGCGAAGGATGCCAGAAGTTGCCGACATGAACGTTGTCAAAGACATCAATCTCCTGCTTGTAGCCGTCGGCGAACTGGGCGACGATCCGCCCCGTCTTCCCTCCTCTCGGATAGGCGATGGCATGAAGAAGGTTGAGGCACCGTCCGGGCACGGGAGCGTCAAGGGCAACCGCACGCCGCCGGGGATAGGCGGGCGCATGGGCGCCACGGAGGGCGATGCAGCTCCGACCGCCGTTCTTCGTTGGATCGACGATGTCAAAAACGATGTTGTCGCATGACCTTTCGCCCAACGGCACCGTCCTCAGGTCGTTGTCCGGCCCCTGGTCGCTCCAACCACCCTCGCCGTCCCCGGCGACCTCGTCGCGGAATCCGACGTTCATCGCCGCGCGCAGATCGAGTTGCGCGCCACGGTCCGGCTCGAAGGCCAGTCCCATCCTCCAGACGACGCGGGTGACGGCCTTGCCCGATCCCGGACGTCCGTAGATGCGCATGGTCATCGAATCCGGGGCGTAGGATGATTTCGAGATGTCCATCAGAATGATGTCGAAGAGCCCGGTCATCCGCACTTTTCCGCCCTGCGCCGGCAGGACAATCTCACGGACCCCCTGCACGGTCGCGTTCGCCCTGCCGGACGGAATCGGCACGACCCGGCCGTCCAGCAGAACGTCGCCACGCCGCCATTCGGCATTGCCGAAGATGGTGCTCATCACCGCCCAGCCAAGCCCAAAGGACTTTCGCCCGTCGCCGACCTCCACCACCAGTCGTGCATGCCGCGCGTCCTCAATCTCCATTCGCTCGCGAAGCGCCAACTCCTCTCCGCCCAGACGGACGCATCCAACGGCCTCGTATCCGCCACCCGGCAGCGGCGTCGTCTTCTCCACGGTCGCATCCCCCGGGCGGCCGCGACGCGCTGAGCCCTTCCAGTCGGACGTGCTGAGGTCGATGTTGAACGGCTTCGTGCCGATGCGCAGACGCCCCGCCGGCTCAACGTCCAGCCAGTCCTTGACCGAAGCCGGAGGCTTTGATTCCTCCCGGACCGCCTGGAACGTCAGCGGATGCGCCAGCCCTCCTCGGCAAACCGTCATCTGCTCGGATGTCGGAAAGGCATCGCTGTCGAGTGGTACATTCGCGATGAGCCGGTTGACGCCGCGAACGACCGGTATCGGCATCACTGCGGACGTCACTGGATACTTGACGCCGTTCAGGTAGACGACGGCCCGCCCGCCGTGCTGCGCAAAGGTCGAATACAGAGTCGACTCCGCATCGTCCGGCGCCGTAAATTCAACGGCCAGCAGGCGGATGCCCTTATCGCCCAGGAACGGATGCGTCAGCTGGCGATACTCGGGATCCATCGGCGTCGCATACGGCATGTTCACGTAAATGGTCAGGGCGTGACGATTTGGATCCGAGAACCGGATCCAGCGCTCGTTCTTCGCGGTCCCAATGTCCGGCAGCTCGGCGCCCGGTCGCGACCGCGCGAGCCAGGCCGCCTCGTCAAACGCCCGGATGTCAAACGGGCCCATGGTCAGCGCCGTGTCGCGCGGCGTTGCCTTCGTCGGTTGCCGGTTCGGCCGCAAGAGCGCAGTCGCGTACAGACGATGCACCTTGCCTGCGCTCGGCCAGTCGACCGATGCGGCATAAAGCGCGTCACCCTCGCGAAAGTCCTCGCGCCCTGCGAAGCTCAGCGCGAAAGACCGATTCCAGACCTGCCCCGCGGCGAGCCGTCCGACCGAGAAGACAAAGCGCTGATCCGCCCATTCCGGCGGCGCATACGCCACGCCGCGAACACCGACGAGCGCGTTGCTCGAGACGTTTTCAACCGTCACGTCCAGCTTCGCCCGCACCGGGTCGGGCGATACCGTCAGCTTCACGCCCGGAACCTTTGGCGAAAGCCCCGTTCCATCGGCGCGTCCCGCGCGAAAGAGGGGCTTGGCTTCCCACGGTTCGCCTTCAGTGCCCATCTTCACCTCTTTCGGCGGAACAGTAAAGTCGTACAACGGCGGAACCGACGCCCCGAGATCGGACGCACGGAATCGCACGACCTCCCAGACGGCCTTCGTCCCCTCGGCCCGGATCTTCCGGACGCGGGCATGGTCCGCCGAATAGCGGGCCGCCCCATATTCGGCGCAGTTCGCACGCCACCATTCCGGATGCTTCGCCGCGAGTTTCTTCAGCATCTCCTCCTGCACCTTGTCGCCCGCCGCATCGCATCCAGCGTGGATGCCGAAGACGAGATTGCGGACGTCAGGATTCCGCTCGAGATATGCCTCGGCCCAGCCGAGCTGGCGGACGAACTCCGCAGGGGCGGGCTTGGCGTCATTCGCCGAGAAGCGAGCAAGCCCATACCAGCCGCCTGGCAACGCCCGGCCCTTCTCGCCCACGCCGCAATCGCCGCTGACATAGTGCCCGGAGGCAAGCAGCATCCGGACGATCAGCTCCTTGCGCTCCGGATCAGGCGTGAACGGCCAGCCGAAGGGCGCGGCATACGCGACGACCGGCACGTCGAGGCGCGTCTCGAGCTCGATGCGCTGCTCAAGGATCTCCTGCCAGGCACGGTTCGGGGGCAGCTCCTGCATGAAGGCGTGACTGAGCCCATGGTTGCCGATCGCGTGCCCTGCGGCGACGAGCTTCGGCGCAACGTCCGCGTAGAACTTCGGATTGCCGCCGTTCAGGAAGAACGTGCCCTTCACGCCGGCCCGCGTCATCATCTCGCCCTTAGCGGCGTGCAGGGCGTTCGCGTCGTCCCAGCGGCACCCGAACGCCCGCGTCATCCCCTTCGGCAGGTCTAGGCACCGCAATTCAGCCTTCGCCGCGTCTGCGGAGGTGGCGAAAACGGCCTCGACTGTTTGCGTCCACTCGGCAAAGCCCAGCGGATTCGACTGCGCGACGGCGGCCGTCCAGACGGCCGCCCAAAGCAAGACTGACGTTTTCATCGCCATCCGGTTCCTGCGTTCAGCGGATGCCAATGACAAGGCCAACGTGGCAGGACAGCGAGATGGACTTGCGGTCCGCCGAAAGCGCCGCCTTCAAGGGACGATTCCAGCCGGCGGGGACCTCGACTTGCGGCAGCGTTTCAATCGGCTCCTCCGCCGTCAGCAGCGTGATGTCATAACTGTTCGGCCAGGCGGAGGGATTCTCAATCTTGATCCTGGCCTCCTCGCCGAACGTCAACTTGCCGTTCACTCGGGCGGGCCGCCAGTCGGCAAGCGCCGTCTCCGAGCAGTCGAGCCGCCAACCGCCGGTCACGGTGAGATTGCCGTTTGCGGTCGAGCCCGTGCCGCGCATCCAGCCGAACGTGTAGTCGGTTCCGTTCAGGTCGAGGACGCCCGCGCCCAGGCGAATCGACGGGAACGAGGGCACAAACGAAACGCCGTCGTCCAGCTCGGATACGATCACCCTGCCGTCCCCCGCGTCAAACAGGAATTCGTAGTCTGTGCTGACCGAAGTGGCGCGGCCCCGGCGATCCACCTTGAATGCGTGCCCGCCCGGCCATTCGCCGCCGTTCGAAGACGTCCCCGTCCACCCCTTGAGCGCCGCAGCCTCGAAATGGTTCCATCCGTGCTTCATTCTCACGTTCTTACGAGGAATCATGGAAACGTCCTTGACGTAGCCCGAAGCATTGTCGAAGTTCCACAGGGTCTCGTCGCCAATCTTCAGGTAGAACGTGTTCGCGTTACCATAGCAGACGATGAACGTCCACTCCGTGCCGTCGGCGTCGTCGCACCAGACCCATCCCTCGTAACCGACGGCGCCTTCGGCGGGAATGTCTACATTGCTGCCGATGTTGTTGACCAGGAAAAGCGGGGAATAACCCTTAACGCCGCCAACGTTGCCATACGACGCGTTCGTCGTCTTCGTTCCCGTCCTCTTGATCTGCTCGAAGGTCTTACCGCCGGTCATGTCGCCGGTGATGTACAGGTTGAACCCGCAGTAATCGGACGCCTTGTACAGCGACTTCGGCAGCAGCACCGTCCCGCCGTCGACGAACAGCTCGTTCGCGCTCAGCATCGATTCCCAGACGAGCGCACCCTCGCCGACCTTCCTGACCTGCTTCCACGTCCCCGTCGCCTGGGAGACTAGACCCGTGCCGATGACCTCCAGATCCGGCAAGGCGTACTCATCCGCCGAGGCGAACGCCACCGCAGCGTTCGTCATCACGAGCGCGCCGCCGTTCGCCGGCAGGGAGCCGGGCGCGTAGAGCTTCAGGACGTCGCCGTCAGGCAGGGTCACACCGCCCTGAAAACAGTTTTCCGCATTGTCGAGATGAAGCGTCATGTGATTCGACCGGACGCGGATGCCGCCAGGCCCGGAAACGACGCCTGTCGCCGTAAATGAGAACCTGCCCGGATATCTGCCGTAGTTGTCCGTGAGCGCGACATCCTGCTTCAACACGATCGGCCCGGACCGGCCAAGCTTCGACTTGGCGCTCAAATCCGAGGTCGACCACATCGTCGACTGGATGATCGAGTCCGTGTCGATGATGAAGGTCCAGGGCGAAGTCCAGAAGCCGTCGACGCGCATCATGGACTTGTAATAGGTCGCCGTGTTCTCGGCGCTGCCGTTGGAGGGGTTGACGCTCATCATCTCGCCCGTGGACAGGATCAGATGCCCCGGATTGGCATACGACTTGAACGCGCCGAGGTTTTGGCAGTTGGTCACCTTGCCGTATGGCCCCGGCCACAGGGTCAGCGTATGGCCGCCGAAATCCACCTCGATTAAGTTGTGGTAGGGATTCGTCGCGGTAATCTGAACCTGGGCGTCGCCGGCCAGCGTCCACTTCGTGCCGAAGGCGTAGTTGTTGTTGCCGAAGCTTCCCCCGGCATGGTAGATGGCGCCCTGTCCGTCATAGCCGTGCCGGACGCCCGTTCCGTAGAAGACGATCTCCTCGCCCTGATACGAGACGGCAGTGCTGGTTCCGGCAAGCCAAAGTTCAGCTCCGTCGCCGTGAACGTACGTCTTGCCGTCCGCCGTGCCAAGATGTCCGTTGGCGGACGCCTTCCAGCTGCCCTTCAGGACGTGGATCTCGCCCGCAAAGCCGGCAATCAAGTCGCCGTCAACGGTCAGGACGCCTGCCCCGTCCTTCAAGATCGCATCATAGGCGTTCAGTTGCTCGGGCGTGGTCACGCCCCTGCACTTCAACTCGGCTGACAGCGTCGAAGCCGACTCAACGCTCAGCTCCAGCGGATTCGAGTAAGAGCCGGACATAATCCCCGGCTCCTCGGCAAATACGCCGCACAACGAGGACACCATCCCGAAAAACAAAACTGCGGTCTTGTGCATACAAGGTATTCCTTTTCTATTTGTACCTCTAATCATTATATCAAATTGCCTTGCCACACCAAGATTCCTTTTGCGGAATAATTTTCGCGCCTTTTGCGACTGCGGGTTGACGAGCTTCATGACGCAGTGTATAATCCATCTCAATGAAAGATACCGTTCTTCTCGTCTTCACCCCGTCCAGCGCGAACTCGAACGCGCTCATCACGGGTGTGTCGGCCTACGCGCGTCATCGCAAATGGCGAGTCCACATGATTGACAAGGCGGACCGGAGGACGCTGACGGACGCCATCGAGTTCTTCCGCCCCGTCGGCTGTCTGATCGGCGGTCACATCGACCGGACGTGCGATCTCGTGGAATTGCCGCCGAAGTTCGCCAGAACCATTCCCGTGGTCTATCTTGACCGCGACCCCTTCCCTGCGAAGAGGCAGATTTTCTGCGTTGCGCACGATTCGGTTGAAACCGGGCGTCTGGCAGCCAAGGAACTGCTCGACCTTGGGCTCTCCTCCTATGGCTATGTCGCCTGGAACACGCCGACATACTGGAACGGCATGCGCCTCGAGGGATTCTCCCAGGAACTGCAGACATTTGGCATACATCCTCTTGTGTTCGCACCCAGTGGAGGCTCAACGACAACGCGCATCAGGAAACTAGGCAAGTGGCTTGCCAAACTGCCGCGCCCGATCGGCATCTTCGCCGCAAACGACAGAACTGCCGCGGACGTCCTTCTAGTCGCAGATCAGGTCGGACTCAAGGTGCCGACCGACCTCGTAGTCATCGGGGTGGACAATAACCTCGCGATCTGTACCTCGTCCGAACCGACGATCACCTCCATCGCACCCGACTTCGAACGCGGCGGCTATCTCGCGGCGCACCTTCTGGACGAACGGATCGCCAATCCAAGCATGGAGCCGACGACACGCTGGTTCCGCCCGATGTCGATCATCAGACGCGACTCCAGCGCACGAACCGCTGCGGGCAACCCTTCGATCAGCAAGGCCCTTCAGCTCATCAATGAAAAGGCCTGCTCCGGACTCAAAGCCAAGGATGTCATCGCCATCCTTCCCGGCTCGCGTCGTTATGCGGAGCGCGATTTCCTCAAGGCAACAGGGAAGTCCATTCTTCAGGCCATCATCGACGTGCGGCTGGAGAAGGTCAAGGAACTGCTACAAAACCCGAGATGCAGGATTTCCGCGATCGCCTCACAATGCGGCTGGGCCTCGACAAATTACCTGCGCCGCACCTTTCAGGAGCGAATGCATATGTCAATGTCCGACTGGCGAAAGCAGAACGTCCGGGGGTGAATCAGCGCTTCTCCCGTCCGATCCAAAGGAGCACGAGGCAAAAGTAGGCGTTGACGAATCCTGTCAACTGAATCTGCAATGCTGTTGGGAACATATGCACAAGCATTGAGCAAGGGAACCAAACCACCCAGTTCGCGAAGAGATTCGGCAGAAACACTTCCGTCCAGAATCCCGAAGACCAGTCCTTTCGGCACCGCGCAAGCGAGAAGTCACGTCCGATCCAGAAATAGATGAGTGCACCGACGGGCGCGAAGAAGAACGGCGTCCACACCAATTGCTGCATCCCCGTCTTAATGCAAAGCGTCCCGAAATCCACTCCCGTTCCAAACCACACGGCATGCAGTTCGAACATCCAGCCGCTGACAATGCCGCAGATCCCCGACCACAACGTTTGAACTCCGATCACCAGCACCGGACGCGGAACGGAAAGGGCTTTCATCATAAGCATGAACACCCCGGGCAAGATCCCGCAGAACACAAACCGATTCACGAACGCCGCCACCCAACCGCAGTCCGTCTGCCATTGGCGCATCGGCTCCAATCCCCTTTCAATCCCCGGCACGAAATAGTATCCGACAACTAACGCCCCTGCCATCGCCCACAGCACAACCATCGGCACAACATTCGCCCGAGCCGACGCCAGCCCGAATCGAAACGCCGCGCGAATGTTCTCCGTAAATCTCATCGCCGCGTATTATAACAAATCGCAGACGATCTCAAATGGATCCGCCGATGCGGTCAGAACTCCTGTTGATCGGAAGCCATCGACACCGCATTGCCTTGGGCGTGCCCACCATTACTCTGTCAAAGCGTCATCCGTCGGATGTAATGGCGCTTCACCTGTTCAAATGGCCTCCGTGAAGTTCCATCCGTTTTACCGCGTCAGCTTGAGAAGACGGTCCAGTATGCTATGCGCCAGATTCCCCATATCACCCCATGCGCCCTTTCCACGTTTGTGCTTGACACAATCGTGGAAAGGGCGATGAATGATGAGTGTACGCTTTTCTAATCGTCCTGATCGCGCAATCGCGCCTTCCGCCACTCGCGGAGCGAGATGCCTTCCATTTCTCGGGAAAAGACGCGGAGGCGGGCGGGGGGCTGCCAGCCGCAGTGCGCGGCGATCGTCTCAGCAAAAACCGGCGCGAGGTGTCTGACACCTCGCGCCGGTTTTACTGTTACCGCGCCTGTCGCTGAGACAGCGACGGCACGGGGTATGGATTACTTGAAGTAGCGGTCAAGGAGGCCCTTGAAGGCCTTGCCGTGACGCGCCTCGTCCTTCGCCATCTCGTGGACGGTGTCGTGGATCGCATCATAGCCGAGCTGTTTCGCACGCGTCGCGATCGCGAGCTTGCCCGCCGTCGCGCCGCACTCCGCCTCGACGCGGCGGGTGAGGTTCGTCTTCGTGGAGTCGGTGACGATGTCGATCGTCTTGCCGAGGAGCTCCGCGAACTTGGCGGCGTGTTCCGCCTCCTCGAACGCGATGCGCTTGTAGGCCTCGGCAACTTCCGGATAGCCCTCGCGATCGGCCTGACGAGACATCGCCAGGTACATGCCGACCTCGGTGCACTCGCCGTAGAAGTGGTCCTTGAGACCCTGCGTCACTTCCGCATCCTCGACGATGCCGTCGCCGACATGATGCTCGCACGCGAAGGAGAGCTCGCCCTCCTGCTTCTTGAACTTCGCACCCGGAACGCCGCAGAGCGGGCACTTCTCAGGAGCCGTGTCACCCGTATGAACATACCCGCAAACCGGGCAAACCCATTTCGCCATTGTGTGATTCCTTTCTTTTGATTTATGATTAAAAACTCAGACCGCTACGTCCTTGCCGTAGTAGGCGTTGAGGAACATCTGCTTGATCTCGCTCATCAGCGGATAGCGCGGATTCGCGCCCGTGCACTGGTCGTCGAACGCCTGCTCGACCATGTCGTCGAGACGCTCAAGGAAGTCCTTCTCATCCGGGACGTAGTCCTTGATCGTGGGCTTGATGCCGATGGTCTTCTGGAGGTCCTTGATCGCCTTGATGAGGTTCTCAAGCTTCTCCGCGTCGGTCTTGCCGCCGAGCTCGAGCGCGTCCGCGATCTCGGCGTAGCGCGCGAGGGTGTGCGGATGGTCGTACTGCGAGAACGTGCCCATCTTCGGCGGCTTCTCGTTCGCGTTGAAGCGAAGGACCTGCGTCATCATGAGCGCGTTGGCGATACCGTGCGGGATGTGATGGAAGGCGCCGAGCTTGTGGGCCATCGAGTGCATCACGCCGAGGAACGCATTCGCGAACGCCATGCCCGCCATCGTCGCCGAGTGGGCCATGCGCTCACGGGCGTAGACGTCGGCCTTCTTCTCGCACGCGGCCTTGTAGCACGCGGGGAGGTACTTGAAGGTCGTCTTGAGCGAGCTCAACGCAAGGCCGTCGGTGAACTCCGTCGCCATGATCGAGGCATAGGCCTCGAGGGCGTGGGAGACCGCGTCGATGCCCGAGGCGGAGGTGAGTCCCGGAGGCGCCATCATCTGCATGTCGGCGTCGACGATCGCCATGTTCGGCATGAGCTCGTAGTCCGCGAGCGGATACTTCGTGCCCGTGTCCTGGTCGGTGATGACCGCGAACGGCGTCACTTCGGAGCCCGTGCCCGCGGAGGTCGGGATCGCGATGAACTTCGCCTTCTCGCCCATCTTCGGGAACGTGTACGCGCGCTTGCGGATATCCATGAAGCGCATCGCCATGTCAAGGAAGTCGCACTCGGGGTGCTCGTAGAGAACCCACATGATCTTCGCCGCGTCCATCGCCGAACCGCCGCCGACCGCGATGATCACGTCGGGCTTGAACTCGGCCATGAGGCGTGCGCCGTCCTGCGCACAGGCAATCGTCGGATCGGGCGCGACGTTCGAGAACGTCGCCGTCGCGATGCCCTGGTCTTCGAGGCTCTTCTCGATCGGCTTCGTGTAGCCGTTCGCGTAGAGGAAGTAGTCGGTCACGATGAACGCACGCTTGCGGTTCCAGACCTCACCGACTTCCTGCAGGGCCACGGGGAGGCAGCCCTTCTTGAGATAGACCTTTTCAGGGGCACGGAACCACAGCATGTTTTCTCTCCTCACGGCAACAGTCTTCACATTGATGAGGTGCATCGCACCGACGTTCTGCGACACCGAGTTGCCGCCCCAGCTGCCGCAGCCGAGCGTGAGGGACGGAGTGAGCTTGAAGTTGTAGATGTCGCCAATGCCACCCTGCGAGGACGGCGTGTTGACGAGGATGCGGCAGGTCTTCATGCGGGCCTGGAACTCCGCGAGCTTGTCCTCGTTGTCGCGCTTGGCGAGGTAGATCGAGGCGGTGTGGCCGTAACCACCGTCCGCGACGAGCTTCTCCGCCTTGTTGACGGCGTCCGCGAAGTCCTTCGAGCGGTACATCGCGAGGACCGGCGAAAGCTTCTCGTGGGCGAAGGGCTCGGAAACCTCGACGGACTTCACTTCGCCGATGAGGATCTTCGCGTCTTCCGGAACCGTAAGGCCCGCGAGCTTCGCGATCGTCGCCGCCTTCTGGCCGACGATCTTCGGATTGACCGTGCCCGCCTCGGTGAGGATGATCTTGCGGACGGCGTCGAGCTCGGCCGGCTTGAGGAGGTAGCACCCGCGATACGCGAATTCCTTCTTGACCGCGTCGTAGATCTTGTCGTCGACGATCACGCTCTGCTCCGACGCGCAGATCATGCCGTTGTCGAACGTCTTCGAGTGGATGACGGACGAGACCGCGAGCTTGATGTCGCACGAGCTGTCCATGATGACCGGCGTGTTGCCCGGGCCGACGCCGAGGGCCGGCTTGCCCGAGGAGTACGCCGCCTTGACCATCGCAGGACCGCCCGTCGCGAGGATGCAGTCCGCCTCCTTCATGAGCATCTGCGTCGAGGCGATCGACGGCTCCTTAATGCAGGCGATGATGTCTTCCGGCGCACCAGCCTTGACCGCCGCCTCGTAGACGACCATCGCGGCATCGTACGTGCACTTCTTGGCGCGCGGATGCGGACTGATGATGATGCCGTTGCGCGTCTTAAGGCAGATGAGCGACTTGAAGATCGCCGTCGACGTCGGGTTCGTGGTCGGGATGACCGCGCCGACGAGGCCGACCGGCTCCGCGATCTTGCGGATGCCGAACGCGGTGTCCTCTTCAATGACGCCGCACGTCTTCATGTTCTTGTACGTGTTGAAGATGTACTCGGCCGCGTAGTGGTTCTTGATGACCTTGTCCTCGACGATGCCCATGCCCGTCTCGGCGACCGCGTCCTTCGCGAGCGGAATGCGCATGTTGTTCGCCGCGAGCGCCGCCGCGCGGAAAATCTTGTCGACCTGTTCCTGAGTGTACGTGGAGAACTTCTTCTGCGCCGCGCGAACTTTCGCGATCAATTCCGCGAATTCCTTCGCTTCCTTCTCGGCATCGGGGGTCACGGCGGGAGCAGCCGGCTTGACAGGCTCGGCAGCCTTCGTCGTCTTCTTTTGAGCGGTCTTAGCCATATTCATTTCCTCTGAATTTAGGGCCGAAGAACCTTCCTTCGGTCATTGGCGCATAGTATATGAAATTCTAATATCGTTAGTCAAGTACCGATATTAGAATATCTATTTATTTTCCAACGGTAAACTCACAAAGCACCGTCGTCCCCGTCGGAACCGTCGACTTGATGTCGAACGTGTCCGCGACGCGCTTGCAGTTCGGAAGCCCCATGCCGGCGCCGAAACCCATCGACCGGATCCAGTCATTCGCCGTCGAAGCCCCGTCCTGGAGCGCCCAGTCGATGTCGGGAATACCCGGCCCCTTGTCCTTTGCGACGAGCGTGATCTTGTTCGTGTCGAGAATGATCGTGAGCGATCCGCCGAGCGAATGGATGCAGACGTTGATCTCGAGCTCGTACGCGGCGACCGCCACGCGGCGGATGACTTTCGACGCGATGCCGGCTTCCTTCAGCATGCGCTTGATCTCGTTCGCCGACTTGCCCGCGTTGGCGAGGTCGTTCCTGACAACGATGAACTGGCGCATCGAATAATACGGAATCGCCCCCTCGCTCTTCACCTCGCGCTCGGCCGTCGGTTCGACCGTTCCCGCAGCGTTCCTGCCCTCAAGCCGTGCGACCTCGTTCGTCAGCTCCTTCAGAAGCGCCCGCGTCACGTCGCGCTGCGAGACGATGCCGACGAACTCGTGCTCCTTGTTGAGAACCGGGAAGCGTCCGAACGTGTAGTTCTGGAAGTACTTCAGCGCCAGCGAGACCGGCATATCCTCTTCCAGCACGACGAGACTCGTGGACATGAAGGCCGTGCACGGGTCATCCAGCCGACCACCCTCAAGCGCGCGGATGATCTGACTCACGGAGACCATCCCGAAGAGCCGCTTGCCGTCCAGCACCGGCAGCCCCGAAAGATGATGCTCCTTCATCAGCTCCTTGGCCGTGCGAATCGTATCCGTGCGCGTCAGCGAGATGATGTTCTTGCCGCACATGATGTCCCGCACACGAAAGCGCTGCAGGAGCTCCATGATGACGAGCGGCGAATCCTTGCTGCCGCCGTAGTCTGCCATAATCTCGTCGTCGCTGCGGCCCTCGCCGCCCGCGAGGATCGTCGGCTGATAGCCGCTCACGACGCGGCGCCCTTTTCGGCCTCGCGCGCAAGATAGAGCTTCACGCACGCGTCGTACTTCTTGAGCGGCGAGGAGATGAGCGGAATCCCCAGCGTGTCGGCGACCTGGCACATCGTCTGCGGAATCGGCTTCGCGTTGTGAACAACGACCGCCACCGCGCCGACGATGTTCGCCGTGCGCACGGCCTGTTCCGACGCCAAAGACGTCAGCAACACGAGATCATCCTCGTCACTCAACAGGACGTCGCTCATGAGGTCGTTCGCGACAAAACCGCCGACCGTCTGGTCGAGATCGTCGCCCCCCGCCACCAGCTTGCCGCCGAGCACCGTCATCACATCAGAAATCTTCATACGCAAATTATAGCATATTATCCGCACCCGTGGACACGCGGCGATAGTAATAAGTCGACGCGCCGACGGGGCGGGCTGAACCGCAACGCGCCTATGCTCCGGGTTGCCCCTGGCGGGGCCGGCAAAAAGGAGGGGTCGACATCGAATTTCTCCGGTGTTCTCGCGCCCTGTCCAAGCCTTCTGAAGGCGCGAGCCCCCTCCGAAATTCGGGTCGCTGCCCTCCTTTTTGCCTAACCCTCCACAGGTCGCTTTTGCGGCTCAGCCCGCCCCGTCGACCGTGTTGTTTTCTTTGCGCGTTCCGTCGTTCCGCCGGAACGTTTAGCGCTGGACTGCCTCCCAACCGTAATCGGTTCGCCCTCAAGGCGAATCCGCGCAAAAGAAGACTTCGGCAAGCGGGGGCGGGGCGAGCCGACA
>CAMAHK010000037.1 GCA_945834475.1 uncultured Verrucomicrobiota bacterium | reverse complement strand
CTGTGCCCCCTTTGTGGCAAAACATAATTGATTAGCCACAGAGAGGGCACAAGGAGTTATGCCCCGAGCGTAGCGAGCCGCCGAAGGGCGGGCACTAGCGGGCTGCGCAGAGATGTTTAAGTCTGCCTTTGGCAGTGTGTGGCGAGGTTGAAAATGGGACTAAGAAAAAATGACATGGCAAAAGGGGACGTGGGCTTGGGCATGTGGTATAATCAAAACATGAACAAGATAACTGTACTATGCGTCGCTGCGGCGCTTGCCGCGCAAGATGGCAAAGGTTTGGGGCGAAAGGGGCGTGTAACATGGGCATGATGTCAATAGCGCTGCTTGCCGCGACTCTCGTGCCAGGCGTGGAAGTGGGCGGGCGCTGGCTTGATGCCGCCGCAGCCGCGAAGGAAGGGCTTGTCGTCTCGGAACGCGTTGCCGATGGCGTGCGGCGTGTCACGCTCGAAAACAGGAGCGGACGGAGCGTTTTTCCGTCCGAACTCGGCTGGCGCAAGTCTGAGCCGTGGCGTGACGGTTTTGTCGACTCGGCCGGGCTGAAGGTCTATGTCGAAAGCTGGCAGATGGCTTCGCCGTGCGGTGTACGGACTGCGGAAGACCTGCCGTTTGACTATTCGCCGGACTACCTGCACAACTGCGTATCGACGCCTGGGGACTTCCACCCCGGCGAGCGCGGAGCGTTTCTTTCCGACAACATGTGCGCGTTCCGGCGGCTCGACGGCCGTACGCGGCTTTACGGCTTCACGACGTCCGCAGACCGGTTCGGGCATTTCAGGATCAAGCTGTCGAAGAATGGGCTTGACGACTTTGCGGCGCTGTGCTCATGTGACGGCGCGGAGCTGAAGGATGGAGCGACGATCGAGAGCGAGTCTCTTGTTACTCTGGAGGGCGACGATGGCGAGGGACTTTTCGCCATGTTCGCGGACAGGTGGGCGAGAGACATGTCCGCCCGCCATGTCTTCACCGAGGCACCGGTCGGGTGGTGCAGCTGGTACTATTTTTTCGAGAAGGTGACGCTCGAGGACGTCCTCGGCAACGTGGACTGGTTTGCCGCGAATCGCGCCGCCGGATTCGAAAAGGTGAGGATCATCCAGCTCGACGACGGCTATCAGAGCGCCCTTGGCGACTGGCTTTTGCCGAACGAGAAGTTCCCCGGCGGGCTTGCGGCGTTTGCGCAGGAGGTGAAGGCGCGCGGGTTCGTCCCCGCCGCGTGGGTGGGTCCGTTCATGGCAGAGGAGAACTCCCGCATTTTCGCAGAGCACCCCGAGTGGATGGTGCGTGGAGCGGACGGCAGGCCGGCTTCTCCGTTTACGTGGCGCGGCGGCCACAGGGTGCACGTGCTTGACGCGACGAATCCCGAAGTGCAGGAGCACCTGACGCGGCTCTTCCGCGAAATCCGCAAGATGGGCATCGACTACGTGAAACTCGACTTCTGCATGCTGGAGTGTTCTGTCGCAAGGGCGAAGTACCACGATCCGTCCGCGACGCGTGCGCAGGCGCTCCGGCGCGGACTCGAGGCAATTCGCCGCGGGTTCGGCGACGACGGCTTCATCCTCGTCTGCACCACGCCGTTCGGCCCTTCGGTCGGAATCGCAGACGCCATGCGCTCTTCTACGGACATAACCCCGTATTGGGCGCCAGAGGGAAAATGGCACGCCGAGGCTCCTACTGTGCCGAACGTGGTCCGTAACGTCATCAACCACAACTACATGAACGGGCGGCTTTGGATAAACGACCCCGACACTCTTATCGTGCGCGACAACGCGACGAAGCTTACAGAAGGCGAGGTTCGGCTCTGGGCAGACGCGATTTCGTTTGCCGGCGGATCGTTGCTCCTTTCCGACAATTTTCCGCTGCTTTCTCCTGCGCGATTGCAGCTTGCCCGGCGGGTGCTTGCGGAAGCCGGGTCCTGTCTCGGGACATATCCGGAAGACCGCTGGGAGCGCGCCATACCTGCCGTATGGAAGTCGGTTCGCGACGGACGTCGCGCCACGCTTCTTCTGAACGCCTCGGACGAAGCGGCGGTTGTCGAAGGGCAGGCGCTTCCGCCGCGCTCTTCGCTGTGTGTCGGCGCTTCGGGGGAGTGGGTTGTCGAAGCGGGGGTCAGAAAGTTCAAGGTCGGTCGGCCGTCGGCGGCGGCCGATGTGGAGTCGAAGGCGGCGTATGCCCGTACGGCCGACGACACGAACGTCGTGCGGGTCGAGCCCGGTACGACGCTTGACGAGGTGAACGCGATGGAAATTCCTCCTGGCACAAAAGTTCTCTTCCGCCGCGGCGGCGTCTGGCGCGGACAGCTTCTACCGCGAAGCGGCAAACCGGGGCATCCGGTCGTGTACGGCGCCTTTGGTGAAGGGCCGAAGCCCGTCATCCAGCCGAGCTGGGACAGAAGTCGGCGGCAGGACTGGCGGCGCGAAGACAACGGCATGTGGTGTGCCGTTACGCACGCTGCGGCCGACATCGGCAACATCGTCTTCGACCACGGCGCAAAGGGCTGCGCTTTCAAGCGCGGCAAGCTGGAGGAGTGCCGCCGCGATCTCGATTTCTGGTGCGACCCCAAGACATTTGAAGTGCACATGAGGTCGTGGACGAACCCGGCGGCGCGGTTCTCGTCCGTCGAGCTGTGTGAAAAGGTGCACTGCATCGACGAGAGCGGCATGCACGACGTCGTCTACGATTCGCTTGCGCTACGCTATTCTGCGGCCCACGGAATCGGCGGAACGGGCGTGAAGCGCATCGTCATCAGGAACTGCGACATTTCTTGGATCGGCGGCGGGTATCTCTACTTCGACAACTTCGGCAACGGCGTCAGGTACGGCAACGGAATAGAGTTCTGGAGCGAGGCGGAGGACGTGACCGTGGAAGGCAATCGCGTCTGGGAATGCTGGGATGCGGGGCTCACGAACCAGTCGAGCGGTGACGGCGTCGCGCAACGGAACATCTTCTGGCGCAGCAACGAGGTTTGGAACTGCGAGTACTCCTATGAGTACTGGCAGCAGGGAGAAGGAGCCGTCACGGAGAATGTCCAGATCGAGGGAAACCGCTTCCGTGACGCCGGCCGGGGCTGGGGGCACCATCAGAGATGGAACCCGAACGCCGCGCACCTGATGTTCTACGACACGACGGCGGAAACGAAGGGTTTTGTCGTTCGGAACAATGTTTTCTCGCGTTCGGAGAATACGCTCTTTCGCTTTTTCAATGACTGGCGGGAAAGCCTGACGTTCGTGGGGAATCTGTGGATTGCCGAGGATGAATCGCTCTGCCGCTTTCATGGTCGTCCAACGGCGAAACTCATATACAAGTATCCAGACCGTCTCGACCAGGTGCATGACGACAATCTCGCCGAAATCGAATCACAGACGGTGACGGCGCCACGCATATTCAGATCCAATGAAATCAAGGCGTTCAAGGAGTTCATTCATGAATAAGTTCCTTATTTATGTTTCCGTCGCCGCTTCAGTCGGCGGGTTCCTCTTTGGCTTCGATTCCGGAGTGATATCCGGTGCCGAGAAGGCGATTCAGGCCGAGTTCGGGCTTTCGGCGTTCTGGCACGGGCTCGTCGTGTCAGTGGCGCTTATCGGTACGCTCTTCGGCGTGTTTCTGGCGGGGAAGCCGAGCGACAGGTTCGGGCGCCGTCCGACTCTCTGGGCGATGGCGGTTCTCTTTCTCGTTTCGGCTCTCGGCTGTGCGTTCACTCCGACTGGCGCCGTAGGCCCCCATGCGCTCGGATGGTTCCGTTTCATCGGCGGGCTTGCCATCGGCGGCGTCTCGGTTGTGGTTCCTCTTTATATCGTGGAAATCGCGCCCGGCAGGTGGCGCGGACTGCTTGTGGGATTGAACCAGCTCAACATCGTGTTCGGCATACTCGCGAGCTACGTCACAAACTACCTCGTCGCGCGCTACATGCCGGGCTTCGACCCGCGCGTCGTGTGGCGCGTGATGCTGGGCGTTGAGTGCATTCCAATCGGCGTGTTCATGGTTATGCTGGCGACGATTCCCGAGTCCCCGCGCTGGCTTGTGCGCGTGGGGCGTGTCGCGGACGCGACACAGGTGCTCGCGCGCGTCGGTTGCGAGAGAGTCGCAGAAACAGTGGAGGAGATAAAAGCTTCGCTTCTCGCCGCGTCGAACGGTGTCGACGTGCCGCTTTTCCAGCGCAAGTTCCTGAAGCCCATCCTTCTTGCGTTTCTCATCGCTTTCTTCAACCAGATAAGCGGAATCAACGCGATCAACTACTACGCGCCGCGAATCTTCCAGATGATCTTCGGCGAGGGGTCGTCGCTTGCGGCCCTCGCCGGCACGATGGGCATGGGGCTCGTGAACCTCGTCTTCACCGCGATTGCGTTCGCCGTAATCGACAAGGTGGGGCGGCGCGTCCTCATCATGATCGGCGCTGCGACGATGGTCGCCATGCACTCTCTCGTCGCCTGGCAGCTGTCGTTGCCCAATCCGACGGCCGCAATAGCGGTATTCGGCATCTTCGGGTTCATCGCTGCGTTCGCCATGTCCTCCGGCGCATGCCTGTGGGTCTATATATCCGAAGTGTTCCCGAATACAGTTCGCGCCAAGGGACAGGCCCTCGGATGCTTCACGCACTGGTTCCTTTGCACAATCATCAGCTGGACGTTCCCGATAGCCGCTGAGAAGGCCGGTTCGTGGACCTTTGCGTTCTTTGCCGCGATGATGGTCTGCCAGTTCGTCTGGGCGGTGTTCTTCATGCCAGAGACCAAGGGAGGGTCGATTGAGGATATCGAGAGGCGGCTTGGGCTTTGAATCTCGCGCAGCGACGCCGAGACGCTGAGCGGTCTTAAATTTGAAATTGAGTCTTGAATCGCGAATAACTGAGGTGGCAATATGACAAATAGAATCAAATCACTGCTGGATAGGACGTTTGACAAGGAGCAGGCGAAGTTTCGCCGCGACGTCGACTGGAAGCCGCTTTTAGAGCGGTTCGTCGCGGAAGGGATTGGCGACGAGGCGCGGGCCAGAATCGGCCTTGAGGAAATGCTGAAGGCGGAGACTCCTGCGTTCATGGACGGCGAGCGTCTTGCGTTCCTGCGCACGGTGAGGCAAATCCCAGATCTGCACACCGACGCGGAGATGGATGCCCGCCGCGCGGCCGGCACGGCTTTTGGCGAGAAGGGCGTTGTATTCAACTTGACGGCTGACTTCGGTCCGACGATACGCGACGGACTTGGCGCACGTCTCGGCGAAATCGATGCGCGTCTCGCGAAATGCCGCGCGGAGGGCGATGCCGAGGGAGTCGATTTCCTCGAGAACGCGCGTCTTTCCGTCGAGGCCGTTTTGGGCCTCGTAGATCGCTATCGCGTCGAAGCCGAGAGACGAGGGCTTGCCGAAATCGCCGCGACGCTTGCACACGTTCCGTTGAACGGTGCGCGTACTTTCCACGAAGCGTTGCAGTCGCTTCGCATCCTCCACTACGCGATGTGGTGCGAGGGCGAGTACCACTGCGGACTCGGACGCATCGACCAGTATCTCTTTCCGTACTACGAGGCCGACATCAAGGCAGGGCGCCTCACGGACGAATCCGCGCTTGAGGAACTCGAGGAGTTTTTCATCGCCTGCAACCGCGACAGTGATTTGTACATTGGCGTACAGCAGGGCGACAACGGCCAGTCCGTCATGCTCGGCGGCGTCACGCGCGAGGGGAAGTCCGCCTTCAACGACCTTTCGCGGCTTTGCCTGAAGGCCTGTGGCGAGCTTAAGCTCGTTGATCCGAAGATCAACCTGCGAGTCGACAAGACGACGCCTCTCGAAATTTACGAACTTGGCACGGCGTTGACGGCGAAAGGACTTGGCTTCCCGCAGTACGCAAACGACGATGTGGTGATTCCCGCACTTCAGCGCTGGGGATACGAACTCGAGGATGCGCGAGACTACTCGGTTGCCGCGTGCTGGGAGTTTCTCGTCCCCGGCTGCGGCATGGACATCAACAACATCGACGCGGTGAGTTTCGTGGGGGCGCTTGATGCGGCGCTTAAGATTTTGACACAAAGGCACAAAGACACAGCGTGTTCGTTCGACGACGTCAAGCGCGAGTTCTTCGCCGAGATTCAGCGCAGGGCGGATGCACTGGTGAAGAAATACGCGCATGTCGAGATTCTTCCAGGGCCTTTTGTGTCGGTCATCTCGACGGATTGCATAAAGAAGGCGAGGGACATCTCGAAAGGCGCGAAGTACAACAACTTCGGAATCCACGGAACTGGCATTGCCGTCGCCGTGGATTCGCTTGCGTCAGTCAGGGAACTCGTCTTCGAGAAGAAGCTCGTTGCGCTCGAAGAGCTCGTGAAGCTGCTCGACACTGATTTTGCAGGACGCCCCGACGTTCTCGCGGCGGCAAAGGCCGCGCCGAAAATGGGCAACGCCGATGCGAGGGCGGACGATCTCGCGAAGGAGCTTATCGCGTTCTGGGGACACGCCTTCGACGGCAAGAGGAACGACCGCGGCGGAATCTTCCGCCCCGGCACCGGAAGCGCCATGTACTACATCTGGCACACGAGGGACGTGCAGGCTTCGGCGGACGGAAGGCTGAAGGGACAGCCGTTCTCTGCGAACTACGCGCCGAGCCTCGACGTGCCGGTGAAAGGCCCGGTGAGTGTGGTCAGGTCCTTCACCGAGCCAGACCTTGGCCAGGTGTGCAACGGCGGGCCGCTCACGATAGAGATACACGACTCCGCGTTTGCAATGCCGGATGGAGTGGGGAAAGTCGCCAACCTCGTGAAGTTCTTCATCGAGCGAGGCGGGCACCAGATGCAGATCAACACGATCAACCGCGACACGCTTCTCGACGCACAGGCGCATCCCGAGCGCCATCGCCATCTCATCGTCCGCGTCTGGGGCTGGAGCGGATACTTCATCGAACTGGATAAATGCTTCCAGGACCAGATCATCAAAAGAGTGGAGTTGTGATGGTCGGGATTTTAACGCAGAGACTTGAGAGGCGCAGAGCGTCTTGGAAGAGTGGAGGCGGATGTTAGGCCGGATATTTGAGATACGGGAATTTACGCTTCACGACGGGCCGGGGCCGCGCACCACGGTCTTTCTCCAGGGATGTCCGCTCCGCTGCACTTGGTGCCACAATCCTGAAGGGCAGGAGTTCGGCGCCGGACGCGAGATGACGGACGAGGAGGTCGCTGCCGAGGTGCTGAAAAACGCCGACTTCCTCGTCATGTCAAAAGGCGGTGTTACGCTTTCAGGCGGCGAACCACTCGCGCAGGCCGGTTTTGCCGCGGCGATCATCGACGGCATCCGGGCAAAAGAACCGCGACTTACGCATGTCATCGAGACGAGCGGCTTTGCGTCGGCGGAAGACTACCGCACGGTCGTCTCGCGGCTTGATTTCGTCTACCAGGACGTCAAGTTCCCCGACCTTGACGGCTACCGCCGCTGGACCGGCGTGGACGCGACGCCGATATTCGAGAACATAAAATGGCTCAAGAAGTCCGGAGTGCCTTTTGCCGCTCGCGTTCCATGCATACCAGGCGTCAACGATTCGCGCGAGACGAAGTCGGCCATCGTGCAGCTTGTTGACGGCGCGTCGAATCTCCGCGGGATTGAGTTTCTTCCCTACAACCGTCTCGCGGGCGCGAAATACGCGAAGCTCGGGAGGACCTACTCGCCTGGTTTCGATGAAAGCCGCGATCCGGACGTTTCGAGTGTGATATCTTGACTTTTAGCGATATTTTACGCGATTGGCCTCGCCGCCTTGTTTCGGGCGAGGATTGAGCTCTTGCGGTCGTAGGCGAGTGCGTTTCCGTCGATGTCGGTGACGATTCCGCCGGCCTCTTCGACGATCAGCGCGCCTGCCGCATAGTCCCAGGGGGAAAGCGACAGTTCGAAGAACAGCTCTGCACGCCCGGCCGCGACCGAGCACATGTCGAGCGCAGCGGATCCTGTCCGCCTGACGTCTATCGATTTCCTGAAATACGAGTAGGCGAGCTTGAAGGAGCGTTCGCTCAGTTCTTCGTTGTAGGGGGAAGTCCCGAAGATTACAAGTCCGTTTTCAAGCGGCTCCGACGAGACGTGTATCCGTTTTCCGTTGCAGAATGCGCCTTGCCCGCGCATCGCCGTGAACATCTCGTCGAGGTAGGGGTTGTATATTGCGCCAAGTTCCGCCGCGCCGTCGACTACGAGCGCGACCGAGATGCTGCTTGCGCGGAAATCCTTTATGAAGTTCGTGGTGCCGTCGATTGGGTCGACGATGAAGAACTTCCCCTTCGGCGAGAATCCCTGCGTGGTGCCTTCCTCGCCCATGAAATGTGCGTCGGGCATTATCTTCAGAAGCCCGCTCTTCAGCCGGTCCTGCACCTTCTTGTCGTAGTCCGTGACGAAGTTGGCGTGCCCGGCTTTCGTGTCGACATGCAATTTGTGCCGGTCGGCGTCTTTGACGAGCTGGCCGCATTCGCGGACAAGGTCGATTATTTGATCAAGACGAGACTCTGCCATCAGTGCGCTCCTTTTCGAATTGCCGAAGATTGTATCATATCTGCTTTCCGTCGGCAATCACGCGTCAATTACTTTGCGTATGCGAAAATCAAGCGGGAAATGTGGGATGGCTGCATAAATATCTCGGTGCATCCAGTTGACATGGCAATCATCCCCTCGGCGAGCAAATTTGATAGAATGGGAAGTATGAAGAAGACTATCTGTCTGACGGCTGCCGTCCTGGCCACCTGGGCCCTGTTCGGCGAGGGACACCGCGCGTTTGCGATCGCCTCCGATCGACCCTCTCCGTCTTCGATGCGTCCACGCGCCGTGACTTCACCGTCAACGCGATCTACTGCGATCCGCTCACCGGCGAGGTGGAGGATCCGCACGGGGGTCTCGCCAATCTCGACGGCGCGATCGCCTACTTCAAGACAAATGTCCACACTCAATTCAAAAGTTAACATGTCATTTGCCCTCTGTGCCGGATTGATGTGATAAAATAACAATTAGAAGACATTAGCATCCCATAGGTGCGAAACCGCACTTTCATCCCTTCGCGAACGCAGTGAGTGAATGGGATGCTAATGGACTGGAAGATAAGATTACGACAGGAGATGACCGAGTATGAGGGCGAAAGGGTATATCGGGTCGATGCTGTTCATCTGGGCGGCGTGTACGGCTTGGGGCGAAGACCTGCGGCTGGGTGTGGCGGCGATCTGCGACGAGGAACGACGTGTGGCGACGCCGGAAAGTCTCTTTGCCCATCCGCCGCCGGCGGCCAGGCCTCAGACGTGGTGGCACTGGATGAACGGCAACGTCACGAAGGCGGGCGTCACGGCCGACCTGGAGGCGATGGCGCGCATCGGTCTCGGCGGCGCTCACGTCTTCGACGCCGGGTGCGGCATCCCTGCCGGTCCCGTCGCCTTCGGCACGCCGGGTTGGTACGACATGCTCGTGCACGCTTGTACGGAAGCGCGGCGCCTGGGTTTGGAGATCACGCTCTCCAATTGCAGCGGCTGGTCTTGCTCGGGCGGCCCGTGGGTCACGCCGGAAGATGCGATGAAGGACGTATGCGTGTTTGCGACGAATGTCGCCGGCGGAGCTTCGCTCGCCTGGCCGCTGCCGAAGCCGGTGGCTGACGACCACGGCTTCTACGCCGACATCGCGACGCTCGCGTTCCCCACGCCCGGCGATAACGTGAAGATACCGCGCTGGCAGGACCAGGCGTTCCGGCGGCGCGTGCCGATGGCGAAGGCGGCGTTTCTTTACGCCAACGACCGCACCGCGCCGGGGCCGGGCGGCACGGTCAGGCGTTCGGACTGCGTGACGCTCGCCGGCCCTTGGACGGCACCGACCGGCACGAACTGGACGGTGCTGCGCTTCGGCTACGCCTGCAACGGGCGGCGCAACCATCCCGCCAGCTACAACGGCTGCGGGCTGGAAGTGGATAAACTCGCCGTCGCGCCCGTGGCGCGCCACTTTGAAGCCTATGCCGGGCGTCTCCTTCACGCGCTTGGCGTCACGCCCGGGCGCAACGATTCCGCGTTCAAGGGCTTGCTGGTCGACAGCTATGAAGCGGATTGCCAAACGTGGACGCACGGTTTCGAGTCGATCTTCGCGGCGCGCCGCAATTATGCGATTGTGCCGTTTCTGCCGGCTCTCGCCGGGTATGTGGTCGACGATCTGGCCACCACCGAGAAGTTTCTCCTCGACTACCGCCGCACCGTGGCCGACCTTTTCGCCGAGAGCTACGCCGGCACATTGCGCCGCAAATGCGACGCCTACGGCCTCGACCTCTACCTGGAGCCATACGGCAACGGCCCGTTCGAGTTCCTGCAGTACGGCGCGCGCGCGACGGTGCCGATGGGCGAATTCTGGGTTGAGACGGACGATTGGCCCGATGCCGCCCGCACGGCGTGGAGCTGGTGGTGCATCAACGGCATGTGCGCGCCGGTGGCGCACGTGCACGGTCGGCGCATCGTCGCCGCCGAAGCGTTCAGCGCGGCTGCATGGAACGGCCGCTGGAAGAAGGGACCCTTCGAATGGAAGGCCACGGGCGATCGCGCGTTCTGCGACGGCGTCACCCGCATCGTCTACCACCGCTTTGCCCATCAGCCCTGGGCGAACGTCTGGCCCGGCATGACGATGGGCTGCTTCGGTTCGCATTTCGAACGAACGCTCACCTGGTGGGACCAGGGCGCGGAATGGATCCGCTACCAGTCGCGCTGCCAGGCGCTGCTCCAGTTCGGTGATTACGTGGCGGACGTGCTGTATTTCCGCAGTGAGGACCCGCTTGACGACAATATGTTCTTCGATCCCCCCCTGTCCTCCGGCTGGAAATACGATACGATCTGCCGCGAAGACTTCTTGAAATTGTGCGTTGAAGGCGGGCGCGTCCATCTGCCCGGCGGCACTCGCTACGCCCGGTTCGCCGCCCCGACCAATCCGTCGCCCGCCGTCGCGGCGAAGGTGGCGGACATCCTGCGTCACGGCGGCGTGCGCCTGGCCTCCGACCACGCCAATCTGCCGCCGCCGGACGTCACGGCCGCGCCCGGGGACGCCGCCAGATTGGCGTGGATCCACCGCGATTGGCCCGATGGCTCGTCCGCCTACTTTCTCGCCTACGGTCGGCGCGAGCCGGCGGAGATCTCCTGCTCGTTCCGCCAGTCCGGCAAACGGGTCGAGCTTTGGCATCCCGATACGGGCGTCATCGAGCAGGCCGCCAGGGTGAGCGAGGCGGACGGACGCACCGTGGTGACGGTTCCCTTCGACCCCTGCGGCAGCGTCTTTGTGGTGTTCCGTCCGGAGGCCACGCCGTCCGCGAGGCCGGCTCGGCGGCGGTCGGAAACGGTCGCCGCGCACCCCGTTGAAGGCCCCTGGCGCGTGACGTTTGTCCAGCGCGTCACCAATGGCGAGCCAGAGACGAAGACGGTGACGTTCGACCGGCTGTTCGACTGGGCGACGTCGGCCGATCCGTTCGTCAGGTATTTCTCCGGCACGGCGACGTACGAGGCGGAGTTGCCGTCCGCGCCGGCGCTTCGCCGCGATCCGCAGGCGCGCGTGCGCCTCGATCTCGGCGACGTGAAGAACTTCGCCGAGGTGACGGTGAATGGAAGGGGCTATCCCGTGCTGTGGAAGCCGCCGTTCGCGCTCGACATTACGGACGCGTTGCGCACGGACGGCGCCGCAAACCATCTGACCGTGCGCGTCACCAACTACTGGGTGAACCGGCTCGTCGGCGACGAGGAGTTGCCGCCCGATTGTGAATACGAGCCCGACGCCCAGCCCCGAGCGAAGGACTGGCCTGGGCAGGCGGTCGCGTGCGTGCCCGCCTGGGTGCTGGAGGGTCGGCGGAGCCCGTCCGGACGCTACACGTTTTCGACCTGGCGCCATTTCCGGAAGGGCGACGCCCTGCTTCCAGGCGGTCTGCTCGGTCCGACTCGTCTCGAAATCGAGCGCGTTGAATAGTTGCGCCGGGCGGGAAAGTTGATATGTCATTTGGCGCGACGGCGTGCGTCGTGTTAAAATAGAGAGGTTTAAAGTTAGGAGGTTAGCGATGGCAACGAAGAAATCCGGAGTCAAGGTTGTGCCCCATGCGGTGTCGGTGGCGCTGGCGGCCATGGGCGTGGCATTGCCGGCCGTCGGCGCGACGCACGACTACCACTGGAACTACCAGCAATGGGCGGGTGAGAAGGAGAATGCCGCGTGGTTCTCGGACGAGGGCCTCTGGTCCGAAGGTGTGGCACCGAAGGGCGACGAAGCGGCGAATCTCTATCTGCGTTCGGTTGCCGAGCCGGACTGGGGCAATCACGATGGCGGCTTCTATCAGCCGCAGGCGTTTGTGCTGCCGTCGGACTCGGACTACAACAAGACGTTCAATTCGATCCGATCCTCGATGCCGGCGCAGTACATCAAGGTCGTCGAAACCGGCTTGGTCGTGCGCGTGGCTGATCCCGTCGTGCGCGTGGCTGATCCCACGGGCTTCGAAGGCTTGTGGCGCTTTGAGTGCAACAAAAATCCGGGGTTCGAGTTCGCGAATGACGGCGAGTTCTGCCCGGTGGTGCAGTATTTGCTCAACGGCTATCGCGTCAATATCAATACCGCCACGGAGAGCACTCGCGCGGCCGTCGGCTGGTTGACGTCGCCGGGCGTGTTCGTCAAGAAAGGGCCGGGCGAGCTGCGAATCGTCAACGCCGCGCCGCTGGGGACGACGTGCCTCTTGAAAGAAGGTACGCTGACGCTCGGCCGCGCGCCGGCCGAGCCCATCGCCTCGCTGCCTGAGGGGTTCATCTACCACCTCGACGCCATGGCCGAGGGAACGCTGACGACGGAGGACGGCGATGACGGCTATCGCCACGTCGTCAAGTGGGAGCAGGTTGAATCCAAGGCCCAGCCGATGCAGCGCGATGAGCAGTGGGCGGCGCCGCGCCTCGTGATTGCGCACGGGCGGCCGCTCGTCGATTTCGGCGCGCACGCCAACGGCGTCGGCGCCTATTTCAAGGCCGGAGAGGAGACGGAGCGCGGGCCGGCGGCGATGCTCTGGACGGCTCCGCATATTGCGCCGGTGCGCGAAGTCTTCTTCGTCGCGGAGGTGACGACCGAGTCGAAGCAGATGGTCGTGCCGTTTGGTGGCCGCGGCTACTACGCCTGGCAGCTCAACGGCGACATCGCCGGCAACCCCGAGTACGCCGGCGGTCAGGGTGATGTGGCGAGCGGCTTCTGGATGCAGGACGGCGTGGCCAAGCGGCGCGGCAATTTCGGCACGAAACACCGGCTCGTGGTCTATTCCGTGAAGGGCTGGTTCGCCGCGACGGAATCCGTCACGCGGGCTTTCGACTGCCTCGCGTTCAGCGGCGTGGGCAGCGAAGTGGGCCGCGGCAGCGTCGGCGGCCTGCGGCTCGGTGAGGTTGTCGCCTACTCGCGGGAATTGACGGACGACGAACGCCTGGCCGCCCAGCACTATCTCATGGCCAAGTGGCACGACGGCAGCGAACGCTTCGCCTGGGATCTCGATACGGTGGGGCTGACCGCCAACGGCACGCCGGTCAATGTCGAAGCTGGCGCGGTCGCCCGCGTGCGCCACGTCTTCGGTTCGCACGGCGCCGGTTCGGACTATCCGCATTATACGCTCACGAAGACCGGCGAAGGCGAGCTCGTGGTGGAGGACGTCCATCCGCGCGGCACGCTGCCCATTCGCGTAGAGGCCGGATCGCTCGGGTTTGCCGCGACGATTGCGCGCGATGCGATCGACGATTCGGCGCCGGCTGCGGGCGCGTATCTCCATCTCGACGCCACGCTGGCGGACACGCTCGTGCTGGAGAACGGGCAGGTCGCGATGTGGAAAGACTGTGACGGGCGTCCGACCTACGCGAGCCGGCAGTCTGGGATGGCCCTGCCGACGGTCGCCGATACAGGCGTTGGAGACGGGAAAGCCGTCGATTTCGGCGACTTCCAGGTCAATGGCGCCTGCCTCATCCTGGGCGACGAGACGATCGTGCACGACGACCCGGAGGACAAGACCGTCTATCCGTGGGATGCGCACGTGACGGAGGCGTTCGTTGTCTGGAAGCGCAACGACGGCGCCGACGACAACAGTCACGCGCCGCTCTTTTCGGCGAACGGCTGGTATTTCGTCAATTTCAAAGGGCAGGTCTTCTCGGAAGACAACGCGGCGCCGGAAATCCAGGGCGCGAATCTCACGGTCAACGGCGTGCACATGTGGGGTCACACAGGCTTCGATTCGATTTCGCCCGCGAGCGGCTTCAACGTCTACAACATCAGCTACGGTTCGCAGACGATGCCGATCAATGCGCTGGCGCTCTGGGTTAACGGCAAAGCCGGCGGCTGCCAGATCGCCGAATACATCTGCTACCAGCGGCCGCTTTCCGACCAGGAGCGGCGCAATACGGTCGCCTATCTCATGAAGAAATGGGGCAAGGGCGCGCATCCGGAGGCAACCCCCGGCGCGGTCGGGCCCGTCACGTTCGCGGAGGGGAATGCGACGCCGACCATCGGTACGGATGCGCCGCGCACGGTCGCGTCCGTCACGGTCGAGGGCGAGGCGAGGACGCTCGTCAAGACGGGCGCGGGCAGGCTGGCGATTGGCTCGCTCTCGGGCGTGTCGGCGCTCGACGTCCGGGAGGGCGCGATCGAGGTGGAGTCGACGGAAACGGCGGTGGGTCTGGCGGCGCTGGCGGTTCCGGCCGCGCAGTTCGGTCCCGGCGCCAGGCCGCTCGTGCTGATCGGCGGCGCGTTGACGCTGGCGGAGACGGGCACGCTCTCGATCGAACTGCCCGAGACGGCGGAGTACGGGACGGAATACCCGCTCGTCTCGGCCGGGACGCTGTCCGGCACCGTGACCGGATGGACGACGACGCTGTCCGGCCCCGCGAAGCTTCGGCGCGACCTAAGGCTCTTCGTCCGCGGCAACACGCTCTACGCCAAGCTGCTGAAGCGTGGGCTGGTTGTGTTCATCCACTGACATGGCGGAGAAAAGCTGGCAGACCGGGCGAGGGCCGGGCGCAATCCGGGCCGTCGCGGCCGGTTGGCTCGTCCTGCTGGCCACGGCGGCCTCCGCCCGGGTCGTGTCGTATCCGGCCGAGGGGGGCTGGGGTTCGTTCAAAGTCGTGCCCGGCGGCGACTGGATCTGGATTGACCGAGCGGACGGTTCACACGTCGGCTTCATCGGCGCGACGCCAGACGGCGGGAAATACACGCGACACCTGATCGTCTCCAACTCCGCCGACTGCCTGCATATCGATGCGCGCGCCGCTTTTGCCGCCGGCGCCGACGGAGTGACGGTCTACACGGCCGATCTGCCGCTCGATCTGGCCTCCGGGAACGACTCGCTGACTGGTCAGGTGACATGGCAGGGACCGTGCGGATTCCGGATGCGCGACCTTCTCATCGGCGAGCGTACGGACGGCACAGGCTGGAACGAAGGCTGCGAGTGCACGGCCGGATATCTCCGGCGGCGCACGACCGAGCATACGTTCTGCGTCCCTGCCGTCAGGAAGGTCTACCACCGCATCGACATCCTTGATCCCGGAGGCGGCGACGGCCGGCCGGCAGAGTTTCGGCTTTATGGCATCCGGACGGGCGACTATGCGGAGCTGGCGACGCCGCGTCCGCCCGAACAGCCTCCGCGACTCCTGTTTGCCGCCTCGTTTGACTCGGGACTGGATGCGGAAACGGCGGGCGGCGAGGCGCGTCCCGTACGTACTAACGCCGTCAAGCGCGTACCGGGCAGGCGGGGGATGGCCGTCCGCTTCGCGCAGTCCGCGCAGTCGACGCTCGGCTGGAAGGCGGGCGGCAACATCGATCCCGTGCGTGGCACGCTGGCCTTCTGGTTCCGGAAGGGCTGGAAGACTGCCGACGCGTGGCGGACGCTCTTCTTCTGCCCCGGCGCGGACGTCCGCGGCGGGGGGACGATCGATTTCTGGTATCTGCACGACACGCTGCGACTAGACCGGCACGATCTCGACAACTGGCACGAGTACATTCTGCCCGAGTGGATTCCGCCGGACGGCGGCGAATGGAACCATTACGTCTTCACCTGGGATGAGACGGCGACGAAGTTCTATGTCAACGGGCTGGCGGTGCCCAACTGGGCGGACGCGATGCGGGCCGACGACTATTCGCCGCTGCGCGCCGCGCTGGCGGATGTCGTCATCCATCGTTTTGCCCGCCGGAAACATTCGTTCACGAACTTCTATCTCGGCAGCAAGGCGGACGGTGCGTACGCCCAGGACGGTGATTTCGACGAATTGAAA
Organism: uncultured Verrucomicrobiota bacterium; assembly: GCA_945834475.1. GTDB lineage: Bacteria > Verrucomicrobiota > Kiritimatiellia > RFP12 > UBA1067 > UBA1067. Next base: position 7,303 of record CAMAHK010000037.1, on the reverse strand, counting down.
ATCTGGTCCGGCGCGATGACGGCGGCCGAGGTGCGCCGGATGGCGAAAGCCGAGGGCGTGCAGTTCGACGCGCCGCCGCCTCCGACGCCGGTTGGGGTCAATCCTTACGAAGGTCCGACGAACGCCGCCCCGGGGACGATCGCGAACCGCCGGCTGGTGCGGACGATCCGTCCGGCCTCGGACGCATTGGGCGCGCAGCAGTTCGCAAGCGTCGGCACGACGACGCGGAAGACGTTGGGTGGCGTGGGCTATCTGGAGGCGGGCGGGCGCGTCAACGACCGCTTCGCGATCCGTCTGGAGCTTGATGCCGCGAAGCCGATTCATCTGATAGAGGTCGACTATCCTGACGACGCGGTGCGGACGGCCGAATTCCTTGTCCAGCGCTCGCAAAACCCGGCCGGCGACTATACGCTCCAGTCCGGGGTCTTCTGCGGGGCGGAGCTTCCGACGAGCAATGCGATCCGCACCGAGCGCTACGTCTACTGGACTAGTGCGGCCGACGCGACGTTTATCGCCACGACTCTCCGGGCGAACGAACCCGCTGCCGTCGCCGAGATCCGCATCTACGAGGTTGCCGACGGCAGGCTGCCGGCAGCCTGCCCGCCGTCGCCTTCCAATGCCGTCCGTCGCCGCCATTTCGCCAGCTACTGGGAGGACCCGGCCTTTGCCCAGTGCTTCGGCGGCTCTGGTGACACGCCGGAGGCGTTGTCCGAGACGATCGACCGTTTCGCCGCATACATGAAATTCTGCGGACAGGATGTCCTCTCGTTCCCGGCGTGCTTCTACGGCGGACGCATCGGCGAGGACGGCTATAATCCGCGCCGGCTCGCCCCCGGCTATCTCGAGGCGTTCTGCCGGAAATTCGACGCGGAAGGGCTTTCTCTCGTTCCGAGCATCAACCAGCAGGTCGCGCCGATGGATGCGCGCATCGTCACGCGCGCGGCGATGCTCGACGGTTCGCTGCATCCGACGGAAATCGCGATTCTCGGCACCGGCAAGCCCAACTGGGGCGGTTGGCACGGCACGCCGCCGAATTTCAATGTCGCGCACCCCGGGGTGCAGCAGGCATTCGTCGACGAAGTCCGACGACTGGCGCAGGAAGGGCGGCCGCATCCGTCCTTCAAGGGCGTCGCCCTGCATCTGGCGATGGTGAACCCGCTTTGGTTCGGCTCGATCGAATGCGGCTACAACGACTACTGCGTCGAGGCGTTCGAACGGGAGAAGGGGGTGAGGGTGCGAGGAGCAGGGGATGCGCGGACGGCGCCGCTTCGCGGCAAGGCCTATCGCGACCGGATCGTCAGCGACCCCGGGCTGTACGCGCAATGGGTCGATTGGCGCTGCGGTGTCGTGGCGGATTTCTACGCGCGGCTGGCGCAGACGCTGACGGCGGTGCGGAGCGATCTCCGGCTCTGGATCAACGTGGTGCTCGACTGGCCGCCAGAAGCGGCCGGTTTCGGCACTGAGGAGCATCGTCTGCGGACGCTCCGCGAGGCTGGGATCGACCCTGGGAAGATCGCCGCACGCGTCCCGGGCGCCGTGCTGGGGCTGACGGGTCATCCCGCCGTCTGGCGCAAGTGGTCCGAGGCCCGCTGTGACGCCTGCAGGCTGCCCGAATCCGTGCGTGTGCAAGCGCGCGACTGGTCGGTATCGCCGAGCCACTTCGAGACGATTCGCGGCGTTGCCACCCCGTGGGCGCATTTCCACGACATATACTGGGAAAACGCCGTCGGCGCGCGGCGCGTGGGCGCCGAGGTTCTCTCGAATGGCTGGATAGACGAGACATCATGGCGAGTCTCTGCGCTCCATCCGTGCGGCGCGCACGTCCTGGCGGCCTTTGCGGCGGCGCTGGCGGGCTCGGACGCGCAGGTGCTGTCATGTGGCGGATACCTCGTCGGGACGCTCGGCGTCGAGCCCGAGCTGGCCGCGTTCATGCGCGAATACCGCCAGCTGCCCGCAGTGCCTTTCCGCGACCTGCCCGCGCCAGAGGGGTTTGTACTGCGCACGGCCGAAGCCGACGGACGGCGCTGGTACTATCGCCTGCAGAAAGCCTATCCTTATGCGCTCGACGTGTGGTCGGAACTGTCGGACAAAATATCTTCCCAGGGGGTTCAACGATGAAAAAACTGCTCCTCTTTTCTCTCGCCGCCGCTGCCGCGTCGCTGGCTCGGGGCGATGTACGCGAGGTCTTCGCGCAGCCGCCGCCGGAGGCGCGGCTGCAGATGTGGTATCATTGGGTCGCCGACTGCGTGACGGAGGAGGGCCTCGTCGCCGATCTGAAGGCGATGGGCGAGCTCGGCGTCGGCACGGCGCACATTTTCGCGCCGTCGATGGGCGATATGCCGGTCAAAGCCAAGCCGATGGACGCTGAATGGCTGCGGCTCTTTGCAGTGGCCATCCGCGAAGCGAAAAAGCACGGTTTGACGCTCGGCTTCCACAATTGCCCAGGCTGGTCGAGCTCGGGCGGACCCTGGATCGCGCCGGAAAATTCGATGAAGAAAGTCGTGTGGCGAGAAACGGACGCGGTCGTGCGCGGCGGCGTGGTCGCCGATGCACCGGCGCTGGCTCCGCCGACGGCCAACCTCGGCTTCTACCGCGATATAGCCGTGTTCGCCTTCCCGTGCGCCGGCGCAGCGCCGCCGGCGGTTGCGTCAGTCGCCACGGCACTGCCCCGCGCACTCGGCACGGCCACGCCGGGCGTCTCGGCTACGCTCGATTTCGCGTTCGCAGCCGCGTGGCGACCGCGCTTCTTCCTCTTCCGCACCGGCCGCGACCGGGTCTCCGGCGTGCTGCGCGTCGAGGCCGAGGCGGATGGCGCCTGGCGGGAGATCGGCCGGCTGGAGATCAGCCCATGGACGGCGGTGGCGGGCGATCGCATCGTGCGCCTGAACTTGCCGAAGGCGGCCGCGAGCTTCCGCGCCACGTTTACCTCACACGCCTTCCCCGACTGGATGGGCCAGCATGACACCGTTGTCACCGCCGCGTCGTTCACGGCGCAGCCGTTGATCGCGAACGTGGCGGAAATGAATTCGTCCACGTGCTTCTATGGCCGCCACACGGCGGAGAACCCCGCCGAACCCGGGCTCGACCCCGAATCGGTCGTTGATGTCACCGCTGCACTGCATCCCGACGGCACTTTTGACTGGGCGTCGACGCCCATCGTGCGCCGGGACGGCCGCTGGCGACTGCTGCGCATCGGCTACACCTCGACTGGGGCTCGTCCGGGCCCGGCGACGATCGACGGTCTCGAGTGCGACAAGCTCGACCGGCGCGGCATCGAGTCGCACTGGGCGGCGATGCCGGCGAAGATCCTCGCGCTGCCAGGCGCGAAGGGTACGGTTTCGCATTGCGTGATCGACTCGTATGAGGTCGGAGGACAGAACTGGACGGAGATTCTGCCGGCGGAATTCGAGCGCCGGCGCGGCTATCCGCTCGGCAAGCATCTCGTCACCGTCTGCGGCTACGCCCTTGGCACGACGGGCGATTCGCTCAAGTTCCTCTGGGACTGGCAACTGACGATCGGCGAGCTCTTCGCCGAGAATTACTACGACCGTTTTGCGGAGCTCTGCCGCGCGGCGGGCGTCAATTCGGTGATAGAACCGTATGGAGGTCCCTTCGACGGACTTCGCTGCGGCCGGGGTGCCGACGTGCCGACGGGAGAGTTCTGGCTCGGGCGCGAATGCTACTCCTCGCCGCGGATGGCCTCGTCGCTCGCGCATCTGCACGGACGGCGGCATGCTGCGACGGAAAGCTTCACCACCGACGAGGAGGAGGGCCGCTGGTCGTGCGTGCCGCACAAGCTCCGCGTCGCCGGCGACGAGCGCGGCTGGCTCAACGGCATCAACCAGCTCGTCTTCCACTCCTACGTCCATCAGCCGTTCCCCAATGCCCGGCCGGGGATTTCGCTCGGCCGCCACGGCTCGCAGTTCAACCGCAACACAACCTGGTGGACGGAAGGCCGCCTGTGGGCCGACTATGTGCGCCGGGGACAGGCGCTCTTGCAATACGGCGAACCGGTCGCCGAGTTCCTGGTGATGGGCGGGCCTCCGGCGGACGAACTCATGCGGCGAGGCTGGAATTACGATTTCTGCTCTCCGGACGACCTGGAGCTGCTGACGGTGCAGGACGGTCGGCTGAACGCCCGCTATGCCGCGCTGATTCTCCGCGAGGATGAAGCGCGTTTCACGCCCAGGCAGGCCTCGAAACTTGCGGCGCTGGAGCAGGCCGGCGCGAAAGTCTTTCGTGGCCTCTCCCCGGCCGACGCTGCCTGCGCTCTGGGTCTCCCGCCGCCGTTTGACGGCAAGGGACAGCTCCAGACGACGCGTCGCCGAAGTGCGCTGGGAGAAACGGTCTGGCTGGTTGTGAACGTCTCCGACCGCCCCTTCGACGGCGAAGCCGGCTTTGCCGCCGAGAAGGGGACGGCCCCCGAGCGCTTCGACGCCAAGACTGGCGGGATCGGGCCACTGGCGTGGCGTCGCGATGGCGATTTCATCCGGGCAAGACTACGGCTCAATCCGCACGAATCGACTTTTGTCGTCTTCTCGGCCCATGCCGCCGCCCTGGAGGCCGACGCGCAGACGCGCCTGTCGCCGCAGCCGGCAGACGCCTCCGTGTCCCTTGACATTTCCGACGGCTGGACCCTCGTCGCCTTCGCCGGGCCCAATGCGCCCTCAGCTCCGCTCGACCTGCCGCAACTCAGGTCCTGGAGCGAATCGAACGATCCCAGACTCCGCTATTTCTCGGGACGCGCCGTTTACGAGAGGACGGTCGGGATTGACGTCCTTGGCTGCCCGCAGCCTTCGCAGGTGCTTCTCGACCTCGGCGAAGTACACGACATCGCCAACGTCTGGATCAACCACACCTTCATCGGCACGCTGTGGGAGCCCCCGTTCTGCGTCGACATCACGGATGCGCTCACAACCTCCAATCTCAACCTCAGGATTGAAGTTGTCAATTGCTGGCCGAACCGGATGATCGGCGATGCGATTGCGCGCGCCAATGGCGCAGCCGAGACGAAGGTCGAAGGCAAGTGGCCGCGATGGGTGCTCGAGAACCGGCGCGACTCCGGCACCGGCGTCTACACCTGGTCGAACTGGGGGGAGGCGTTCCGTCCGGATGAAACGCTGCTGAAGGCCGGTCTGCTGGGGCCGGTGACGCTGCGCCGGGGTGGCGCCGCCCCCGGAAGTTGATATGTCAGCCCGCCGGGGAGAGATTTCTTTTGTTATAATGCCGATATGAAAATGTTTTTCCTCTTGGTCACCGCTTTGGCGGTTTGGGTTGCCGAGGCCGGTTACCGGCGCGGCGAATTGATTGCGGAATTGCGCTTCACGGAGGCCGATGCTGCGGCTCCGTGCGTCGGCGACGTGGCGCATGTGCCCGGCGGCGGCAAGGCCGGCGATGGCGCGTGGCGCTTCCGCAGCGTCTCCAGATCCACCTCGGCCACCCTGACGATTCCGCTCGACGCGGCGAAGTTCCGCGGCCGGATTGTGCAGATCGAGGCGGATATGAAGGGCGTGGCCGTCGGCGCGGGCGACCATCCCTGGAATGGGCCGAAGCTCATGCTGCCGCATCGGAACGAACGCGGCATGGATTATCCCGAAGCTCCCAAGGAGTTCGGTTCCTACGACTGGAAGACGGCGACGATGGTGTTGGCGTTTTCGCCGAAGGCCGAAGATCTGCGGCTGACGCTCGGCCTCGAGGCGGCGCCCGGCGAATTGTGGGTCGATGCCGTGCGGTTCTATCTGGCTCAGGAGGTCGATGAGGCCGCCACCCCGCCCCCCGTGAATGAAAACGCGGCGCGCCTTCCGCGCGGGAAGTGGCGCGGCCGGCACAATCCAGCGGCGCGGCGCGGCGTGATGAGCGGCTTGGATATGTCCGAAGCGGCCTTTGAAACGCTCGCGCGCTGGAACGCTAATCTCATCCGTCTACAGATCGGCATCGACGCCAAAGAGCAGCAAACGCTCGACGACTGGTTCCGCGCGCTCGACGCGAAACTCGATTGGGCCGAGACGATTCTCCGGCGCTGCCGCCGGCACGGGATGGAGGCGGTCATCGACCTTCACGGCGGGCCCGGCACGGTGGCGACCAAGCATGCCAGCTCCATCATCCCCGACGGCTACGACCCCGAGCCGCTGCGCGAAACCTGGCGGCGCATCGCCCGGCGGCTGAAGGATTGTCCCGAGGTCTACGGGTATGACATCTTGAACGAACCGTCCGTCAATCTCGCCGCGTGGGACGAGCTCTTTCTCGATGTCACGCGGGAAATTCGCAAGATCGACCCCGCCACGCCAGTCATCACCGAATTCTGCCATCGGTATTTCGCTGGCGAGAACGTAATCTATTCGCCCCATTTCTATTCGCCGCACGCCTACACTCACGCTGGCGTGGTCGATTCCGGCGGCGTGCGCTGGAGCTATCCCGGTTACATCAACGGCGTCTATTGGGACATCGAGCAGATGCGCGTCGATCTCGAGCCGTGGATCAGGTTCGCGCAGGCGCATCCCGACGCGCGCATCCTCGTGGGCGAATTCAGCGCCATCGTCTGGGCCAAGGGGGCCGACGCCTACATCCGCGACGCCATCGCCCTGTTCGAGGAGTACGGCTGGGACTGGACTTACCACGCCTTCCGCGAGTGGCCGGCGTGGGACGTGGAGTATACGCATGTGGGCGATTACGAACGGCACCGCTGGCAGAAGGCGGCCACGGACACCGCGCGCAAACGCGAACTGTTGAAGGGGCTGGCGCACAACCGCCGCCCCGTTCAATGAGACCCATTCCGCACGGCTTCCGCATGAAGGATGGTTCGTTCGCCAACATCTGCCCGTACTATAAAGAACTCGCCGCCATCCGGCGGCAATTGTAAATTGTTGCGGGCTAACGGGGACAGACCCCGGTGGTGGGGTTGTAGTGGTGGGGTCGGCTGAGGCGGTTTGGGGGCACTTGTGGGTTCGGCGGTTTTGTGACGGTTGATCCGTCGGTTCGTCGGTTGCGCATCCGCCAGGTCGGTTGAAGAGGGGAGAAAATGAACTTTAAGAGGAGAAGGGGCGTCGGCTGAATGAAATCTATCCGAACTTCCCTTTGCTCTTCATGGTCATTGACGCGAAGATGCGGCTTTCGGTGCAGGTTCATCCGAACGAGGAGACCTGCAAGGTAACGGGCGGAGAGCCGAAGACGGAAATGTATTGAGAAGGGCTTACAGGCGATTGGCTATTACGCCAATACGCACGAACAAATGGGCCCTCTACGATTAAATTATGCTATAATAGCGTCATGTTGATGTTTAAGAACAAGTTTCACCTTTGCGAGC
>CAMAHK010000036.1 GCA_945834475.1 uncultured Verrucomicrobiota bacterium | reverse complement strand
ACTGCGGCTTCGGACTCGACGACTCGAAAAGCTCAGATGCACTTTTGCTCAGATGTTCAGATGCCGAGGTCGGTCAAGACCGCGATAGCGGTGTTGACCGAGTACAACCACCCCAAAAAAGGTGTGGTTTTGAAATTTTACCGCTCAATATCATAATTCGCAACTGTCGCACGAATCAAAAGAATCGGGAGCGCGCGAGGGAGTCGATTGGAGAGTGACCGTGAAGTCGACTGCTCCACGTCCTTTACATGAAGCGACGAGACGTCGCTTCTCCCAGTCAGTTTTGCTCCTCGTCCTTTTCGGTGTAGCACTAGCGTACTGCGCTCAGCTCTACGGTGAGCGTGTACGTTCCGCCCTGCGGCCGGTGCGGCGGACGCGGCGCAGCGATGCGACTCCAGGAGTCGTCTCCACCGACGCCCATGATATCCGCATCGAGAACAAGCGTGACGCCGGACGAAGTCGGCAGCTCTTCATTGTGGCGCGCCGACTCGAGTTCCGCAATCGTCCAGGGCCATGCAGCGAATCCAAAGGTGTTCTTAAGACCCTCGCGCGGAGTCGACGTAAAGATGCACTTCACGGAAAGCGGGCCGAGCTCCACCGCTTTGGCGTCGGGATACGAATTCGGAAATAGCCCATGCACGTGCGCAACCTCGAACGCACCAGGGTGCGGATTTCTGAACGGATCGAACAGCCCGTTGCAGTGTCCGTTCCCGTCGTTCGGCATGTCGCAGAAGTCGCCGCCGTAGCGGAGGTTCGCTGCGCCGCCCGCAAAACCGCACAGCCCCTGGTCTGCGAAGTCCCAGATGAATCCGCCCTGAAAGGAATCGTATCGATCCGCAAACGCCCAGAAGTCCGCGAACCCGCCTGTCGAATTGCCCATCGCGTGGGCGTATTCGCACTGTATCAACGGCATCTCGGGACTGTCCGAAAGATACTCGCGGCACTGGTCGGGCGTGCGGTACATCGGACAGTTGATGTCCGTCGTCCCACTTCGGTCTTCTCGTGCGTACGTGTGGTTCTCGTACTGAACAGGACGCGAAGGATCGAGTTCGCGGATTGCCTCGCGGGCCTTTGCGAAATTCACTCCGCATCCCGCTTCGTTTCCCTGCGACCAAACGATGATCGACGGGTGGTTTCGGAGAGTGCGCACCATGCGGACATCTCGCTCTATATGCTGCAAGAGGTAGTCCGCTCTGTGCGCAAGCGATTCTCCCCCAAAGCCCATTCCGTGGCTCTCAATGTTCGCCTCCGCCCAGACGTAGATTCCGTTTTGGTCGCACAGCGTGTACCAGTCGGGATCGTTCGGATAATGACACGTGCGCACTGCGTTTGCGTTGATCGACTTGAGAGCCGCGACATCCCGCTTCATCTCGTCTAGCGTAACGGTGTATCCGCCGGTTGCGGACATCTCATGGCGGTTAACGCCTTTGACAAGTATGCGGCAATTGTTTATCTTCAGCACGCTGTCTTTTATCTCGACCCGCCTGAAGCCGACAGGAAATGCGAAGTGATCCCCCGCTGCCTCCACTTCGAGCATGTAGAGATTCGGCGCGTCGCAGTCCCAGAGAATCGGATTGTCGACGCGCAGCTTCCCGTTGACTACATTCGATTCCGTCTTGCCGTCCGGCGAGACTATCCGCGCGCGGACTGGAGACTCGCAATCGAAGGACACGCTGAGCTCGCCACTCTTCAGGTCTTCGGAAACCGTCGGCTCGATAACGATGTCGCGGAGTCCGTCCAGACGCTCCGCCACAAGCCGCACGCTGCGGTAGATTCCGCTCATGCGCCAGAAGTCCTGGTCTTCCAGGTACGATCCGTCGCACCATCTGTAGACTTCAACCTCTATCTCGTTCTTTTCGGCGAAAGTCAGAAACTCCGTCACATCGAACTCCACCGGAAGGCGCGAATCCTCCGAATAGCCAACCGTCACGCCGTTGACGCGTACGTAAAACGCGGAGTAGACCCCTCCGAAGTGAAGCACGATGCGGCGGCCATTCCACTCCGCGGGAATCGCGAATGTGCGCCGGTATGTCCCCACGGGATTGCGATAGACATACGAGGTGTAGTTCGTCGGCGGGTCCTCCATGATGTATGGCGGATGCTTCACGTGCGGATAGCGGACGTTCGTGTAGATCGGCGGATCATAGTCGCCCTGTAACTGCCAGCAGCCCGGCACAGCGATCTTGCCATGTTTCTTCGTATCTTTACGCTCTACACGTTCTACACGGCCATACCCCTCCGGCGACGGCTGCCACTCGAAGTCCCACTCTCCGTCAAGCGACATGACGTATGGCGAATCCGCGCGCGAAGCGCGAAGCGACGCGATGTCGCGCGCCTGCCCGCGCGATGCTGCGGGAACGAACACGGCGCGCGAGGGGAGGCGGTTGGACGATGTGACGTATGGATTCTCCCAGTCGGGAAGCCCCGCATACGCGGATGGTGAATAATCCTCCGTCGCCGCGCTCAGTACGGATAGCGCGCAGACTGCAACGGCCGCCGATAATCCAATCCGCCTTTTCATATACTTCGCGCCCGTTTACCTGATTGTGACGGTGTTGAACGAGTGCGGCTTGAGGTTGACGACATAGGTCTTTCCCTCGACGGCGAAACTGACGCGCTTTTCGCCGTTGGCCCAGTTGGTCGCGACGACGACGATTTCTCCGTCCGGGTTGCGGTAGCAGAGCGCCTCGGTGCTGTCGCGCCACGGCGAGTACGCGAGCTGCACCGCGCCGGGCTTTATGAACTGCGCGAAGTGGCGGACCGCGAAGTACTCGGGGCGGTACGAGAACTCCTTCGTCTTCGAGTCTACGCGGATGAGCGCGTTTTGGTTCCATCCCCAGCGCGAACGGCCCATGTCGCAGAGAATGAAGTTCCAGTTGTACCATTCGTCCGCACCGTTGCCGAGGTTCTGGAAGATGAGCCAGCTCGTGTGCTCGCCGGCCTTCCAGTCCATGCGTCCGTTTCCGCACTCCGACTCGGAGCAGATGCGGTGCTTGCCCGGATACTTGTCCGTTATCGCCTCCATCACGTCTCGCCCTTCCCACTGGAAGCCGAATCCGTCGATGACATCGAGCATTCCTGGCGCGTCGAAGATCTGCTCGATGTAGCTCTTGCGGTTTGTGTTGAAGGTGCCGAGATAGAGCTTCACGCCGGGCGCCCTGGCCTTCAGCGCCGGCGCAAGGTAGTCGCGGTTGAAGCGGACAGTCCCTTCGGCGGTCCACGGACATCCCGGATACGGCGTGTAGGAATACGCCTCGTTCTGGTACATCACCATGTCGATCGGAACGCCCTCTTTCCTGTACAGCTCGATGAACCTGACGAACATGTCCGCATACGCCTGTAGGTACTCCGGCTCCTGGATGAAATAGTTCTGCGTTGCGAGGCGGCGCGGAAAAGGCTTGCGCCTGTCGCCCTGAAGCCACATCTCGTTGGGATCGACCGCGTCGGACTCTCCGCCTCCGTAAAGCAGCGCGTCCTTTTCCTTCGGCTGGTTGTTGAACCTGCTCGAAAGGACGCAGTAGTCCTTGTTGATCTTCATCCACGCGGGCGGAGACCACGGGCTCACCCAGAACGTGAGCTTCGGCTGGAATTTCTGCGCCATCTTGATGAGCGCGATCTGGTTCTCCTTGTCGTGCTCAATATTGAAGTGCTTCAGCTCGAAGTCGCCTTCCGTCTCGCTGCACGAATACCACTCGCGGGAGTAGTCGTTCGCGTTCATCGTCAGGCGTCCGCGCGTGAAGCGCAGCTCGCCCTTCGGCGCAAAGAGCTTTTTCAGTATTTCGTTCTGTTCTGCGGGCGTGAGCATCCGCAGCGCGTCGAGGTCGAGCTCATTGAACGTCGTGCCCCACGCGCACCACGGAACCGATCCCGCGCGCGGCGTTTTGCCGTCCGTGGCAAACAGCTCGAGCGCTGTGCCGCTCACATTTTCAGATTGCAACGGGGACGATTTCCACTCGTCTCCTTCGACGCTTGCAAAGTGCGTGGCGGCAACCGCCGCCAACAAGATTCCTGCCGTAATCATACGGGACGTCGCGCTGCGTTTCACCGCAGGCGGTAGATGACGAGCGAAAGCGGCGGCAGCGTGTCGGCTCCTTCGAGCTTGAACGGCGCTGACGTCTCCTTGAGAGCCTCCGGCTCGGCAGGCGAATTGTGCGCGAGACGGTCCGGGCCAGTGAACACGGTGCGAGTGCCCGATCCAGCAACGCCGCGTATCTCGACCTGCTGCGCCTTCTCGGTGCAGTTCACGAGCTTGAGGATTATGTCGCCAGCCGCGTCGCGCATCGCACTCGCCTGCACGTTCTCGATGACGTTGTGATTCACGCCCTTACCCCACGCGAAATTCGTGTCCGTCTCGTACGTCCCCGTCTCGACGGAAACCTTCAGCACCTCCCTGCCGCGGTTCTCGCTGAAGAGCTTCTGCACGTTCCAGCTTGGGGAGGAGAACGATCCGGTCGTCGTCGGATATATCATGTTCGGCGTCCACGCGGTGTGCTGCGCGTTCGCGAAGAGCGGAGCGTACGCCGCGAGCTTCACCTGCGACTGGTTGCGCTCGATTCCGAGCATGAACGCCGCCTCGCCGATCGCGCCGCGCAGGGAGCCGTAGCGGTGCGTATACGTGGTGACAGCGTACTCGCCGACGAAGATTCCGAAGTCACCCTTCGGCTCGTCGTATTCGTGCGCGAGCGAGGACATGAAGCGGTCGGGCGAGTCGTAGAAGTGGTCGTCCCGCAAGTCCTTGGGATCGTCCACCCGCTTCGTCGACTTCCAGTTGTTGAAGACGAGCTGTATTTCGGGATACTTCTCGCGAACGGCCTTCGCGATGAGCGCGTAGCGCGCCTCGTAGTCCTTCCCGCCGTTCTCGTTGCCGATCTCCAGGTACTTGAGCCCGAACGGCTCGGGATGCCCGGCCGCCGCGCGCTTCGCGCCCCAGACGGAGTTCGTTGGACCGTTCGCGTACTCGATGCAGTCGAGGGCATCCTGAACGAACTCGTCCATCTTGTCCATCGGCACTGTCTCCTTGTGCGACATTCCGCAGTTTATGCAGAAGAGCGGCTTCGCGCCGAGCGCCTCGGAGAGGAGAAGGTATTCGTGGAATCCGACGCCGTTCGTTGACCAGTACTTCCAGATGTTCCACTGCGTGCGGCGGTTCCACTTGTCGCCGATCGTCGTCTTCCAGCGATAGGCGTCCCTCATCGTCTCGCCTTCGACCCAGCACCCTCCCGGGAATCGCATGAAGGACGGCTTCAGCGCGGCGAGCTTCTCGACAAGGTCGCGGCGGAACAGACCCGCCACCGCATCCGCAGGGAAGAGGCTGACATGATCGATCTGGAAAGTTGTGAGTTGAGCACCGTCATCGACGATCCGAAACAGGAGCCGCGCCTGTGCATCGTCGTCATTCGCGACCAGCGTCACGTCAAACGTCCGCCACTCGTCCGTCACGCCCTCGATTCGCGCAGTTGCCAGCGGTGCCTTGCCGTACGCCTCGAGCACCACGTCGATCTTTGCACTTTTTGCAGCGGAGCCATCCCCCACGCGCAACGCAACGCTCAGGTTGTAGGAGGCTCCCTTCTTCACTCCCATGCCGAAGTAGCCCTCGTTCGCGGCGCCCGCGCCGCTGCGTCCGCGCACCGTCATGCAGTGCCGGTCGTTCGCGTGCGCGCCGGGCTTGTCGCTCAGAAAGCACTCCGCGCTGCCGACGGGGTTCCAGTATTGGAGCGTAAGCTCGCCACGCCGTCCGTTGCCGTCCTCGAAGGAGCGGTTGCGAACCATCTCGGCATAGACGCCTCCGTCGAGCGAAAGGTCGATGTCCTCGAAGAAGAGCCCCCAGAGGTCGGGCGACGCCTCGCCCACCACCGCGGACGGATCGACCGTGACCACGTTGACGGACGGCGCAGGCGCCGCGACGCCCTTCTTCGTCGCGGGGATGAACGGGATCGAGCCGTCTGGATTGCGCACATAGCGCTCGATGCACGCCGAGCGGCGGCAATCCGCGCCGCCCTCGAGCGTGGCGTTATGGTAGAGCATGTACCACTCGCCCTTGAAGAATACGCTGCCGCCGTGGATCGTGCCCGTCCCTTCGGCGCAGTCCATGACCTTCCCGCCGTACTTCCACGGACCATGTATCGACTTCGCCGTCGAGTAAGCCCAGTACTCGGGAACGCCGCCCGCCGCGTACTCGAGATAGTACGTGTCGCCGAGCTTGTATATCCACGGCGCCTCCTCGAAGTTCGTGTCGATGGGCTTGCGCGCCCCCGCTCCCCGCGCCTTCTTGAGAGGCTTGCCGAACGCGGACTCCTCCATCAGCCCCGGGACGGGCTTCACCTCCGAGGCGAACTCGACCATGTTCTCCTTCAGCTCCGCGTACCAGCATCCCGGCGTCCCGCCGCAGTTGCCCCAGAAGAGATACGCCTTCCCGTCGTCGTCGATGAAGACGGACGGATCGATATAGCCCGCGCCAGGCCCGACGAGGGGCTTGCCGATCGGATCGGACCACGGCCCCTCCGGCCTGTCCGCGACTGCGACGCCGATGCAGTCGCCGCGCGGATCGAGTCCGTACACCGCAACGTACCAGTACCACTTCCCGTTGCGCTTGATCGCCTGGCTCGCCCACGCGCGGTTGTTCCCGAGCGCCCACTTGAAGACCGCCGGGGTCATTACGGGTCCGAGGTCCTCCCAGTTCTTCATGTCCTTCGTGCGCACGACACCCCAGTTGCGCATCGTGTATCCGCGGGCGTCCGGCTCGTCGTGTCCGAAAAAGACATACAGCCAATCACCGTCGACGACCGCCGCCGGGTCGGGCGAGAAGCGAGTCTTCACGATCGGGTTCGATCCGTCGGACGTAAACGGCGCGTCGTCGCGCGGCGAAACGCGCATGTAGTCGAAGTCGGCGAAGCCTCCGACGCCCTCCGCGGAAGTCGAGAAGCAGCAGAGCCCGAACCTGTAGCCGATGAAATGCGGAATCGTGTAGACGAGGTCGAACGCATCGCCGAACGGCGTCCATCCCCTGCCGTCGAACGAGTAGTAGAACTTGCCCTTGTCGGTGGACGCGGGAATGCCGGTGTAGTTGAGGTTCTTGCCCGGAGTGAAGTCGCACACCGCCTTGAGCCACACCTTCGTCGCGCCGTCCGGAAGCGCCACCTTCTGCCGCTCACGCACCGCTCGGTCGATGCGGACGTTCTGCTTGTCGCGCGTAGGCACGACGTCCGGCGACCAGAGGACGAGTTCCTTCTTTCCGCCGCGCACACGGACCGCGGCGAGTCCGTAGAGTTTCTGAAGAAGCGTCAGCCCCGCGACATCGCCCTCCTTGAGACCGGAAACGTCGATGCACGTCTCGCCTTCGCACGCGGGGCCAAACGTCCGCTGCGTGAGCGTGTTGCGGGCCTGGAGAAGATCGCCGTCGACGCGTCCAGCCTTGATGCGCATGAATCCGCGCCGCTCGGAAAGCGACCAGTTGGCGTCGTCGGGATTGTGGTTCCACTGCCACTGGAGCCCGAGCTCGCCGCCGTCGAATTCGTCGCTCGCCACGCATCCCGGGACCTTCGCGCCCGTGCTGCCCGATGCGTCCTTCACCTCGCACGGCTGCACGACGGGCCAGTCGTCCTTCCACTCCGTCTCGAGGATGTACGGTATGCGCCCGACGGCTCCGCGGTCTCCGAAGAGAACGGCCACCCAGCTTCCGTCGGGACGGTCGATGAACGAACCCTGCGCGATACCCTCGCGCGCGAAGACGATCCTGCCCTCCCAAGGACCATCCCAGCTGCGCGCGCGGTGGACGATCACGCAGCGGCACGAGCCCTTCGGCCAGCCGATGTTGACGATGTAGCACCAGCCGTTGCGCTTGAAGACCTGCGTGCCCTCGCCGAGTCCGCCGCCGCCTGCGCAGTCGGTGACGTTGTCGAGGATGATCCGCCCGCCGTCGACGAATCCGGAGAAGTCCGGCTTCATCTCCGTCATGCGCACCTTGTACGGACGCCCCGGAACGGTCGCGAAGACGTAGAAGCGTCCGTCCTCGATCCAGAGCGACTCGTCGTACTGCTTGGGCGAGAGGCGGAAGAACTCCCAGTCGGACTTCGTCGGATCCTTCGAGCGGAAGAGGTACGTCGAGTTCACCTTGTTGTTGAAGCTCGTCACGTAGAAGAACCCGTCGTTCTCGTTGTAGCGTATCGACGACGCCCAGGTGCCGAGTCCGTAGTCGCTCGCGCCGTTTTCAAGCCTGTCCTGCGGACGGTCCTCGACCGTCTTGTAGCAGTAGCTTATAGTCTTCCAGTTGACGAGATCCCTGGACGCCATCACCGGCACCCCGGGGTTGAAGTGCATGGTCGTCGAGACCATGTAGTACGTGTCGCCCACGCGCAGCGGAGCGACGTCGGGAACGTCCGCCCACATCACGGGCTTCAGCGCGGAAGCCCCGGTCGCGCCGGCATTCGCCGCAGCCAACGCCGCAGCCAAAAGGAATGTGATTTTCATGGCACAATTGTACCAAAGGGGATATCCTCCATCAATCACCCTTTTGGAGGTGTGCGATTTTATTTCATTGAGTCATTTTTAAATATAAGGGAAAAACTCCGCGCAAGCGAAGTCACGGCAACTTAGAGTAACAAGCGCATGCGAATATGTCAATGTGACGGATAAAGGCGTGCCTATCCCAATCGCGGGCTCGTTCTCGGTCCTGAAGGGTCAAGTATGTATTGCGTCAAGGGGGCAAGTGAAAAATAATAGGCGTTCTCTTCGCGCGGCAACGGCTCCTCAGCCGCAATCAGACCTTCTTCAAGTTCCTCGTCGCGTCCGTTCGCCAGAAAATACGCAGACCCCGCCAGCCACGCGCCAACGAACGCGCCGTAAACACCGAGAATCACTTTCGTCGATGTCTTCATACGAACTCCCTCAGAAGCACCAAGGCGACAACGACATCAAACCCCATTAAAGAACCTCCCAGTGTCCGCCCTTGTCGGGACCGATGCGACGGAGTCGGCCCGCGGCCTTCAGATGTGCAATGTGCTTCTGGATCGTGCTGCGCGTTATGCCAAGTGCGGCAACCATGCCCACGAAAGTCAGTTGCGGCTGGTCGCGCAACAATTCCCAAACTCGCTCAACCATTTTCTTACCGCTTTTTCTTACCGCTTTTTTCTTACCGCTTTTTCTGACCACCTGCGACGCATCACCTTCTCCGAACCTCGGCGGCGGACGGTCAATGCCGATCAGCAGGTAGCGGCTCTTGAGTTCGTTCTTTTCGCCCAAGAGCAGATTGCGGAAAAACGCCTCGAGATAGCCCCACTCGCACTTCACGCCGCGCGGATAGTCCGCGTAATTGGCCCGGACGAGCGCATTGCGGAAATACCAGGAGTTCTCCTTGAACATGTTGTTCATCGCATGATAGCCGAGCGAACGGAGATACTTGATGGCAAAGACGGCCGTCGTGCGGGTGTTGCCCTCGCCGAACGGATGCACCTGCCAGATCTGCGCGATGAAGCGCGAGAAATGCGGAATGACCTTCTCCGGCGGATTCCCGCCGTAGTCGTATTCGCGCTCGTCGGCAAAGTCGCGTATCAACGAGGCCTTGAGCGTCGCCTTGTCGCCATAGGTGACCGAATCCTCCTTCAGCACCCATTCGTGTTTGCGGATGTTGCGCGTCCGCAGCTTCCCCGCCGACGGCAGAACGCCGCGGAATAGCTTCGCATGAAGCGAAATGAAATACTCCGGCGTAAACGCAAATCCCCCGTCGTTGATGACGGCCGCGATTCGCTCGGCAACCTTGTCCGGCTCAAGCAGTTCCGGATCCGGCGGAACTCGCTCAAGCTCGGATCATCGTATGTCATTCCCGTTACTGGCCGTCGGACGGACGCTTGGCGGCGTCGACGACCTTGGCGCCGAAGGCTCCGACCAGCAGCGACTTGAGGTCGATGCCGAGACCCTTCGCAAGACCGTCCGAAAGCTGCGCCGTCTTGTCGATCACGTCGGACGCGAGCGTACCGGTCCTGTCGCCGTACATCGTGATGTTGCCGACCTTGGTGTAGCTCTCGGCAATGCCCTTGGCAATCGCCGGCAGCTGCTCGCAGTAGATCTTCGCGACCTGCAGCTGAAGGTCCATCTTCGCCGCCTCGCCGTACTTCGCCATCGCGTCGGCCTTCTTCTCAAGGCCCTCAGCCTCGGCGAGCGCCTTGGCGCGGATCGCCTCCGCCTCCGCCTCGCCCTTCGCCTTGATGACGGCCGCCTCGTTCTCGCCCTTGATCTTGTCCGCCTCCGCAAGCGCCTTCTTCGCGTTCGCCTCGCGCTCCGCCTCGATCTGCGCCGCCTCGGCGTCCTTCGCGCGCTTGAAGAGGTCCGCATCGGCCTTGCGCTGGGTGGAATAGAGCTCGGCGTCGGACTCCTGCTGGATCGCGTACTTGCGCGCCTCGGCAGATTTCTTGACCTCGGCCTCAAGCTCCTTCTCCTTGATGGCGACCGCACGCTCCTTCAACTCAATCTCTTTCTCCTGACGAGCGATGTTGGCGTCGCCGAACTTGACTTCCTTCAGCTTGCGCTGCTCTTCAGCCTGAATGCCCTTCGCGGCTTCGGCGATCGCAATCTGGATGTCGGCGGCCTTCTTGAGCTCGGCCTTCTTGATGTCCAGCTCGTTGTTCTTCTTGGCGATCTCGGTCTCGGACTCGATATGCGCGTCGTTCGCCTCCTTCGCCGCCCGCGCCCTTGCGACGGCCACGTCGCGCTCGGCATTCGCGCGGGCAATCGCCGCGTCCTTGGAGATCTGGGCGATGTTGTCGATACCGAGGTTCTCGATTGCCTTGTCGTTGTCGGAGAAGTTCTGCACGTTGAACGAGATGATCTCGAGGCCCATGCGCGCCAGGTCCGGATCGGCGTTCGTCTTCACCATGTCCGCGAACTTCTGCCGGTCAAGCACCATCTCCTTCGTGTGCATCTGTCCGACGATTTCACGCATGTTGCCTTCCAGCACCTCCTTCGCAACCCCGGCGATGTAGGTCGGCTGGGCGTTGAGGAAGTTCATCGCCGCAAGGTCGATCTTCGCGGGATCGCGCCCGACCTTGATGTTCACGACCGCATCGACATTGACGTTGATAAAGTCCGCGTTCGGCACGGGCTCGGACGTCTTCACGTCGACCTGGATGAGTTCCAGCGTGACCTTGTCGAGCCGTTCGAGGAACGGAATGCGGATGTTCGCCGAGCCAATCACGACGCGGCGCTTCAGGCCGGAAATGATGTACGCCATGTCCGGCGGCGCCTTCACGTAGGAGACGGCAATGAGAAGAATCAACAGCACGACGGCAACGCCGGTGACGATGGTGGAGATAGGCATATCAGTGTTCCTTTCTGGAACTTATGTTTGAATCATAGCATAAAACGGCGTTTCATTTCCGCGCTTCTACCGCTCGGTCCTTCAGCTCGATGCGGACGACGCGCGTGGCGGCAAGGCGGCGAACGGAGAAGGTCAGGTGCTTCTGTCCCTTCACCTTCTTCGCAAAATCCTTCGCACTTGTCACCGGCTCGTTGTTGACGTGCGTGATGATCTCCAAGGGGCGCACCCCGCCGATGGCGGCCGGATTCCCAGGTTGCACCTTTACGACGACCACGCCCGGGGCCTTGTCGTCCAGCTTGAAGTATCCGCGCACCTCGAACGTCATGTCGGAGACCTTGATGCCGAGGTCCTTGTTCTTGATCCGCTTCGCGGTCTGGTAATGGACCGGAGCCTGCTCAAGCGTCAGCTCGACCTCCTTGCGCTCCCCGTCGCGGGCATAGGCCACGACGACCCGCTTGCCGATGCCGAAGGACGTGAAGACGCGGTTGACGCCCTGCTCGACGTTCGGCCATGGCAAACACTCAGCATCGAACATCATGCCAAGCATATCTTCGTCCTCACTTTCAAAGGCACCAAAATAGCCCGACCAGTCGAAACCGTCGGACGAATTCCCGTCTTCAAGTGACCGCTTGCTGTGAGAAGTCTTGAGCCGCGCGGAAAGGAGGATGTCCCCTTCGAGCAGCCCCGCCTTCGCCGCCGGAGAGCCCGGCATCACGCGCGTCACCAGCGCACCGCGCGATTCAGCCGCGAACAGAAGCGCCTGCGCCTTCTTCTCGCGTGCCAGCTCGTCCGTCAGCCGCTGCGTCTCCACGCCAATCCAAGCGATGCGCACACGGTCCCTGCCCTGACGGATCGCGAACTGCGGATCGAAGTTCCGGTCGGCGAGCATCGCCCCCAGCTTCTCCGCCGTCACGTACTCCTCGTCGTCGGAATAGCGCCCGCCGCCGCGCATCTCCACCTCCATTCCGCCGAACGTGCCGTCCTCGTACAGGAACACCTTCACACCCCCTTTGTTGCGGTAGTCGAAACCGCCCGAGATCGAGGGACACAGCAGCCCGTCGCGGATCGTGACGAACTCCACGATCTTCCGCGGTCGCAGTTCGCTTTTCAGCTTGCCGCCAAAATTGGAGACCTTCAGCGCATAGACCGCCTCCAGGAAACGACTGGCTGGCGCTCGCGCATTGAGGCGCAGCGGGGACAACCCCTCCGGCACCTTGCCGTCCGCAAAGCGGAAGACCGCCAGCTTCTGCTCGCCGAACGCACCGACAAACTCCATTGCCGCGCGCTTGCCGTCCGCGAGCACCGCCTCGATCTTGTCGATCTCACTCACCTTGCTTGCGTCCAGCTTCAGCTCCGCAAGAACGTCTCCCTCTGGCAGGAGAAGTCCGACGAGGTCGAGGTCGGTCGCTTCAGAATCTTCGCGATAACTGGAATACCGACGGCTCCAGCCGTCCTTGCGGTTCCCCTCGTCATCCAAGTGCAGGTATAGCGGCACGAACGATGTCTTCGCACGGCTTTCGAAATCGTCCCAGCGCCTTTCAATCGCTTCGACGCTCTCGCCGGCCCACTCAGACGGCGGACGAAACTCGTCCGCCCCGACCGGCAGCAGATTGCGGAACACGACCGTCACGGCCTCGTTGGACGCATTAACGGCGATGGCATTGCCCGTGGCCTTCGCAAGGTCCTTGCCGACATCCGCGTAATGCGTGAAGTCTGCCGCGGCATTCGGCTTCATGCCGCTTACGGCAAGGCCGCCCTCCTTCGCGTTGAAGAAGAACACCCCCTTCGAGTCGTTGCGGAAGTCGATCCTTTTCGAGAAGCTGAGCGGCGTCACGCCCTTGACCGGCTTGTCGGTCTTGAGCTCGAGTGCCTCTTCCCGGAGGTAACGTCGCACGGGCTTCGCTGGATACGCGACGCCCCCGAATACGACCTCGATCCGCTCGACCCAATCGGCGCGGAACCGATCGTCCTGCATGAGGAAGCGGTCCGGCGCCACGGCGAAGGCGCACGTCTCCGCCGGACGCCCCTCGCGCAGATAGCTCTCAGCGCTCTCGCTGTGGTACGAGTTGCAGTTTGGACAGAGATAGCGGAACGAATGTTTCGGCGGTTCGCCGTTCTTGTCGAGCTTGAGGTAGATCTTCACCTGCGCGCAGGCGTTCCCGTAAGCGGCGAGCAGCTTTTCAGCCCGCACGCGCTTCTGCTCGATCGCATCCGCTTCCGGCGCGGCAAAGGCAGCGGCCGAAGCGGCCGCCAAGGTTATGATCATGAGGCGTTTCATTCCACGTCCTCCTTCTCGGTGTCTTCAAGGTAATTGAGGATGAACTGCATCGGACGTCCCTTGCGCGAAACCTCGACGCGCATCTTGTACTTGCCCGGCAAGCCCTTGAGCGCTGCCTCGTAGATGGGGTCGAGGTCGGCGATGGTCTTCACGCTCTTGCCGTCGATCGAAAGGATCACGTCCTTCTGCTTCAAGCCCGAGACGGACGCATTGCCCTCCCACGACGTCGCCGCGACGTAAAGTCCGCCCTCCGGCGCGAAGAACGCGAGCTCGGGTTCGGCAAACTGGTTGATCTCCTTCGCCGTGAGGCCCCAGCGCTCATAGGCCTTCTGTTCGCCCTCGACGCGTCCCTTCTCGCACGGCGCGACCTTGATTTCAAGTGTCTTCCCGCCGCGCTCGACCGAGAACGCCACGTCCTTCCCGAACGGCAGGCGTCCAAGCCGCCGCTCCAGGGCCGGCAGGTCCTCAACGTTCATGATCGTCACCGGCTGTCCGTCGATTGCCGTAATATGGTCGTTCGGGAGAAAGCCCGCCTTGTGCGCGGGGCTCCCGCCGTCCGTGCCCGCAACCATCACGCCCGTCTCGTACGGAAAGCGCATGTTGCGGTTGAAGTCGTTGAGCGGCTGGAACTTGATGCCAAACCAGCTCCACCACGCATTGCCCTTCGTGCGCAGGTACGGCAGGATCTCGAGGATCGCCGTCGAGGGTATCGTGAACGCCTGCCCGCCGAACATCACGCCGCGCGCGTTCAGGCCGACCACCTGTCCGGCAGTGTCGACGAGCGGACCTCCCGAGTTGCCGGGCGAAATCGCCGCGTCCGTCTGATACCAGAGCGTGTACTGTCCCGCGCCCTCCAGGTAGCGGTCGGTGCAGGAGACGATGCCCATCGTGACCGACCGGGCGAGCCCCCACGGCGCGCCCATCGCGAGGACGATGTCGCCCGTCTTGACGCTGCGGTCGGACAGCTTCGCGGCCTTGAGCGGCGGCGCGTTCGTGCCACGCTCGAGCTTCAGAAGCGCGACGTCCATGTCCTTGTCGAAGCCGACGACCTTCGCCGTGTAGGCATCGCCGCCCGACAGCAGGCAGCGGATCTCCGTCGCCTTGTCGATTACGTGATGGTTCGTCAGCAGCTCGCCGTCCTCGGTAATGACGACGCCCGAGCCTGACACCACCTGCTTCTGGTTCTTCGCGTCGCTCAGGTCGTCCCGCACGACGCGAATGTAGACGAGCGACGGAAAGACCTCGTCCCCCGTCTCCCGGATGACCTCGCGGAAATCGCTGCGCGTCCCCACGCAGCCTGCCATCAGCGTCGCCGCCAGCAACACCGCTCCAATCTGTTGACTATTCATGGTTTGAATTATATCATTTTCCCTACAGGGGAATAAAACCAAAGTTCACCATTTTCCACTTATATTAAAAAATGGAAAGGAATAAATGCCATCTGCCGTACTTGGCACAGCAGTTGGTAAACGCGGCAACTCTTTTACCAAGCGACGAACTGCCGCCTTGACCAGCTCCCGCTTCGCATTCAGCGGCGTCACCATCGGCGGAATCAATCCAGTAAACAGCTTTCGTTTTTCATACTCAACCTCATTTTGCAATAAGCTCCACCACCAAGATTTCCGGCGAATTGAAGAGTCTCGGCAAGTGGGGCGCAAGGGTCTGAGCTTATTGACATAGTATCGCTGATACAGTAACTCATGTCAGGCAATACCTCTGCTGGGGCGACTGCGGATGATCGGGATCGGTTCGAGCACTGATGCCCCTCTCCAGCAACGGGGAAAGGTAATTGGCTTTGATTGTCATGCGAACGGGATTTGGGCTGTGGCTACGCCGCATTCCGCCACGGGGAGACTCCTTTCTGGATGTTGTCGCCGCTATTATAGCGGATTTCCGGATTCTTCACATTTCCCCCCTGACG
Source organism: uncultured Verrucomicrobiota bacterium (assembly GCA_945834475.1). Taxonomy (GTDB): domain Bacteria; phylum Verrucomicrobiota; class Kiritimatiellia; order RFP12; family UBA1067; genus UBA1067. The sequence continues at coordinate 8,355 of CAMAHK010000036.1, read as the reverse complement.
CAATACATACTTGACCGGCGGCGTTTCGCGGCAGCACGATTCGGGCGCGAAAACCGGCGGCGACTTTTAACCAATATTTAATTTCCCGCTAAACTGCCGCTAATATCACTTTGTCAGAATATGCGGCACATGAAAGGAACAATTAGAATGAAACATACCAATCTCGCATTTGCGGCACTCGCAGCCGCCACAATTTTGACCGGATGCAACCGCGGCTTTGACCCGGACAGTGAAATCGGTTTGGTCAGTCGTGAAGACGGTTCGGGCACGCGCAGCGCGTTTGTCGAACTGACGGGCGTGCAGCGCAAGGCCGCCAACGGCAAGAAAATCGACGAAACCTCCCCCGCGACAATGGTTGCCAGCTCCACCGCCGTGGCTCTCACGACCGTTGCAAGCGATCCGTCCGCAATCGGCTATCTGTCGCTGGGTTCCGTGAACGACACGGTCAAGATTCTGCTCATCGATGGCGTTGCCCCCACGCGCGAAGAGATTGCCGCGGGCAAATACGCGCTCGTACATCCATTCAATGTTGTCTGCCGCGAAAGCGTCGACAACCTCAAGCCCGCCGCGCGCGATTTCCTCAACTGGATCTTGAGCGCCGAAGGACAGAAGATCGTTGAACAGGCTGGCTATCTCAAGGTCGGCTCGACGCCGCCCTACACCGGCAAGAATGGCGTGTCGGGCAAGGTGGTTTGCTCGGGATCTTCGAGCGTGACGCCCTGCATGGAGAAACTCAAGGAAGCTTACGAGAAAACCCACCCGCAGGTTTCGGTCGAGGTCCAGCAAAGCGACTCGTCCACCGGCGTCAGCGATGCCAAGGATGGCGTCTGCGACCTGGGCATGGCCAGCCGGGCGCTCAAGACCAGCGAAAAGAACTCCGGACTCGTTGCCGTGGCAATCGCGCTGGACGGACTGGCGGTGGTCGTCAATCCCGCCAACCCGATCGTCTCCATCTCGAAGGAGTCGTTGCGCGCTGCCTACACCGGCAAAATAACCCGCTGGAACGAAGTCAAGTAACCGTCCGCGAAGGAAATCGCGATGGAACGCACCTTCAAAATCGTTTTCACCGCCGCGGCGGCACTCGCCATCGCCGCCGTCGGCACGATATGCCTCTTCCTGATAGTCGAAGGAACGCCGGCATTCGGCAAAATCGGTCTGTGGCGGTTCCTCGCCGGCTGCTCGTGGCGGCCGGGCGAGGGCAGCTTCGGAATTCTGCCAATGCTCGCAGGCTCGGCGGCGGTCACCGCCGGAGCGGTGGTTCTGGGAGTTCCGGTGGGCATCCTCACGGCCGTGTTCCTCGCCGCGTTCAGTCCGCGCAACATCGAGCGCGCGGTGCGTCCGGCGGTGATGCTGATGGCGGGCATACCCAGCGTCGTGTACGGATTTTTCGGCATGATGACAATCGTCCCGATCGTCAGATCGCTCTTTGGCGGACGCGGAATGTGCACGCTTTCCGCGTCGGTGCTGCTGGCGATGATGATTCTGCCGACAATTATCGTCGTGGCCGAATCAGCTCTCAGAGCTGTCCCCCGTTCCATCTACGAAGGTGCGCTTGCACTCGGAGCCACGCACGAGCGCTGCGTCTTCGCCGCGGTACTGCCGGCGGCTAAAAGCGGAGTGTGGGCGGCGGTGGTGCTCGGAATCGGCCGCGCGATCGGCGAAACCATGGCGGTGATCATGGTGGCCGGCAACCAGCCGCTACTGCCGAAATCGCTGCTCGACGGCGTGCGCACGCTCACCACCAACGTGGTTCTCGAGATGGGCTATGCAACCGACCTGCACCGCGAGGCGCTGATCGCCACGGCCCTGGTGCTGTTCATCATCACTCTCCTGATCAACGGCGGCTTCTCGCTGGTGAAACAAAAATGAAAAACGACTCCAGATACATCGGCTCGAAAGCGCTACGCGCGCTCGTATGGGGGGCGGCGGCGCTCACGATGGCGATGCTGTTGGCGATGATCGCCAACATCCTCGTCAAGGGCCTACCCAACCTCAAACCATCCCTTTTCGCCTGGACCTACACTTCGGCCAACGCAAGTCTGCTGCCAGCCGCCGTCAACACGCTGACGATGACCGTCATCGCGCTGGCCGTGGCGCTGCCTGCGGGCGTGGGCGCGGCGGTGTACCTCGTCGAATACGCCCAGCGCGGCAACCGATTCGTCGGCTTGGTGCGAATTGCCGCCGAAACGCTCGCAGGCATCCCATCGATCGTCTACGGGCTTTTCGGCGCAATCTTCTTCGTCCGGCGGCTAGGCTGCGGCAAGAGCATCCTCGCCGGCGCGCTCACGCTCGCGGTGATGATTCTGCCGCTTGTGTTACGCACGGCCGAAGAAGCGCTCAAAGCCGTGCCTGACCTCTACCGCGAAGGCAGTTTCGGACTCGGCGCCGGTCGCGTGCGCACTGTCTTCGCGGTGATTCTGCCCGCCGCCGCGCCGGGGCTTTTCGCTGGCGTTTTGCTCAGCATCGGCCGCATCATTGGCGAATCGGCCGCGCTCGTTTTCACCAGCGGAACCGTCGCGCAAGTGGCGCAGAGCCTTTTCGACTCCGGACGCACGCTCTCGGTGCACCTCTATGCCATATCGGGCGAGGGACTCTATGTGGGGGAAACGTACGCCACGAGCGTAGTGCTGCTGGTGTTCGTAATCGCCCTGAACGCCTTTGCCCATCTGGTAGAACGGAAGTTTCTGCGGCGTAGCGCCAACTAAAGCCAGACGACAAAATAAGGCAAATCATGGAAAAAATCAGAATAGACAAAGTCAATCTCTACTACGGAGCGTTCCACGCGCTCAAGGAAGTGAGCACCACCATCCCCGAACACGCCATCACGGCATTTATCGGTCCCAGCGGTTGCGGCAAATCGACGCTGCTGAAGTCGATCAACCGGATGAACGATTTAGTCGAAGGCTGTCGGGTCGACGGGCTCATCGCGCTTGACGGGGAGGATATCTACGCCCCAAACGTCGATGTCAACAATCTGCGCCGGCGCGTAGGCATGGTCTTCCAGAAGCCAAATCCGTTCCCGATGTCGGTCTACGACAATATCGCTTTCGGTCCGCGCACGCACGGAATCCGCACTCGCCGCGAACTCGATCGCATCGTCGAGCGTTCACTGCGCCAGGCTACAATCTGGGACGAACTCAAAGACCGGCTCGACAAGTCGGCTCTGGGCCTTTCCGGAGGACAGCAGCAGCGGCTTTGCATCGCCCGCGCGCTCGCCGTCGAGCCGGAGGTGCTGCTGATGGACGAACCGACTTCCGCGCTCGATCCGATTTCAACCGGAAAAATCGAGGAGCTCTGTCTCGAGCTCAAGACCATCTATACAATCGTCATGGTTACCCACAACATGCAGCAGGCGCTGCGCATCGCCGACCGCACGGCGTTCTTCCTGCTTGGGGAGATTGTCGAGGAAGGCCCTACCGAACAACTTTTCTCGAAACCCGCCGACCAGCGCACCGAGCGCTACATCACCGGACGCTTCGGCTGAAGAAAGGCAAAATATGAAACTGAATTCCCATTTCGACGCCCAGCTCAAGGAGCTCAAGCAGTCCCTTGAAGACATGACCGCGCGCGATCTCGAATGCCTGAAGACAATCTACGAGGCGTTGGAAAGCGGCAACCTCGAGCCGCTTTCGCAGATTCGGGGGATGTCGATGGAAATCGACCGCGCCGAGCGCGTAATCGAATCGCTCTGCCTGAAAATCCTGCTCCGCCGCCAGCCGGTGGCCGGAGACCTGCGCCACGTTTCGAGCACGCTGAAGATGATCACCGACCTCCAGCGAATCGGCCATCAATCGTGCGACTTCGCCGAAATAATCCTCAAGGGTGGCAAGGATCTCGCCGGACACTTCCGCGTGCTTGCCGACATGGCGGAGCTGGTCATTGCCATGTTCGAATCGGCCATTTCCGCCTGCGTGCATGAAGACGCCTTTTCCGCGCGCTGCGTAATTCTCTCCGACGGCGATGTCGATATCGCCTACGTGCTGCTGCGGACACGCCTTTCCGAGAAGATCCGCGCCGGCGACTCCCCGGTTTCCGATACTCTGCTTGATGTGCTGATGCTCGGAAAATATCTCGAGCGCATGGCCGACCATGTGGTTCTTTTCGCGCGCTGGATCGTATTCTCCGCCACGGGCGAGCGTCCCGAGGAGGAAAGCGGCAGGTTGGCTTCCTCGTCGGACGAGACCTGACGCGGAAAAGCAATTCCCAAACCAAAAACAAAAAAACCAAAAAAAACAACCACGGCATTACCGCAATATGAGATAATGCCCTATGAAAGAAAGAAACAACCATGAACATAACCAAGAAAACTGGTGCCGCGCTGGCAGCGGTGCTCTTCGCGGGCAACGCGGCGATGGCCGCCAACAACCAATTCTGGCTGAAACAGACGATTGAAGGCCAGATAGTGGAAGAAGGCGTATGGAGTCCGTTGAGAGTAAAATCCGAGATTGAAGAAAAATTCGACGAAAGCCGGATTGTCGACCAGGAAACGCTTATCCAGCTGGGCTGGAAACTCAATCCCTACCTGAGCGTCTACCTTGGCGACCGGTGGGTGTATGAACGCTCGAAGGGCAAGGGCAAGATGCGCGCTGAACAGCGTCCTACCTTCGACGTGTACGTAACCTTCCCGGAGTTCGCGACTTTGAAGTTCGACTTCCGTTCGCGCTTTGAATACCGCGACAAACACGGTTCAGACGCCTATATGCGCTACCGCGAGCGCCTGCGCCTGCGCACCAGTTGGAGTGTAACCGACTTCAAGATTTCGCCCTACGCATTCGAGGAGATGTTTTTCTCCGACAAAACCGACACCGACCGGGCAGATCTCTTCGACCGCAGCCGCGCGCAGATTGGGTTGTCTTTCAGACCCGTGCCTTCGTTAAAAAATCTGTCCTGCAACATCTATTACATGGTCCAGCACGACATGACCAACCGTTCGTCGACCTGGACTCCCACCAACGTCTACGGACTGGAATGCACCTGGAAATTCTAATTTCCCGGCCGCCTAAAAGCCGTCGCGCAGCTTCCGGTCAATCGGCCTTGCTGTGCGTCCCTGTTCGAGCGGTTCTACCGCGGGAACAAGTCCCGCAGCCGCACGTTGGGACGACGTTCGGCTTTACACTGCCAATCATCGGAGACAAGGCATGAAATCACATAAGGAAACGGCGCTTGAGGAAAAGGTCCTGCGTCAGCTTGCCGGACACCCGTTCTCGGAGGAGTTGGCGAGGGTCCTGTTTGCGGATGAAGAGACGCAGCACATCCAGGAATATGCGAACGTTGTGTCAATCCGCCGCCTCGGATTCAACGATCACGGTCCAGTCCACATGCGGCAAGTCGCCTACAACGCGATCAAGGCACTCGTCATTCTCCATGGGGCGGGGGTGAAGACAGCTCTAGAGCAAGACGGAGCCGGGTGCTTCGAGGACACATGGGCACGACGCGGATACATTCGCTTGAGGCCGGGCTGATCCTGGTCGGCGACGGCTGCGACATGACGAAGGGCCGGGCGCGCATCTCGATGGTGCTCTCGGACCGACCGCATGTCGGCGACATTCACAAGTATTCGGCCAATGCCATTCTTCGCGTCAGGATTCTGCCTGGAGATCAAAAGCCCATGCGGATCGACGTCGAGATGGAGGCTGATGTCGGGTTCTTCCAGGTCGAGGAGGTGCTGATGCAGAAACTGTCGATGAGTCCCGCGCAGTCACTGGTCGAGCTGTACGCCGGAGCTTCTGGACAGGAGCGCAAGCGTTATCTTTGACGAACGGCGTGTCATCCTGCATTTGGGTGGATGACGTTTGGGGTCGCCCTTGGCGAGGGGGGCGCAAGGGTCTGTTGAGCTTATTGATATAGTATCGCTGATATAGTAACTCATGTCAGGCAATACCTCTGCTGGGGCGACTGCGGATGATCGGGATCGGTTCGAACAATGATGCCCCTCTCCAGCAACGGGGAAAGGTAATAGCGATTGAAATGGGTGCTGTTGCGAATGCCGACGGCCTTGCGCCGAGACATAGTGCAATATGTCGACGGCGGACGGCTCCCCTTCGTCGTGTCAAGGAGCTGGACGAAATGGTAGTTGCGGTTCTTCCACCTCGGATAGCCGTCCTCGTCAAAATCGACCTTGCCGTCGAACGTGCCATCGGGTCCCGGTGTCCAGAAATAGCCGTGCTCGGCGTTGTAGCGGATCGGCTGTTCGTCATACGGATCAAGCGGAACTGCCGCGATGCAATCGGGGACAAGCTCGGTAAGTTCCGTGGGGTAGCGTCCCTTCGCCGAGCGAAAATCCTCAAAGGCCAATCGCAGCCGACTGGCGCGGGTACAAAACACGGTCTTATAATGATTCCTGTAGAGCGATCGCATATCCCACATCAGGCGTCCCGCCAGCCAGTTTTCGCGAAACTGCATCATGTGCCTGAAGTCAGAATCCTTTCCCTTTGCATACTCACGATCAAAGGTCACCTCCCTGATCTTCTTGGCAAACTGCCGACAGCGCCGACCCGTCTCATTGAGTATCGCATTCGGCTTCAAGGCATAGCGCGAATAGCCAGGACAACAAGCCAGCACCGCCGCAAGGCACGAGCGATCCACACGTCCCCAATCGATGCGCACCCCAGAACCAATTGAAAGCGCTCCGTTCCGCCAAGAATTCCGCGCCAGCCACCCGAAACCCTCCAATCCGTCCCTCAGCAGGAAATTGGTCATCTTCACGGTGTTGGTCCTGATGTCCTCCGCGTGCTGACGAATATAAGCCAGTTCATTGAGCGGCAGTCCGCTTAATTCATCAGAGGACGCCTCCTGCTCTTGCACCACCTCCACCAGATGCTTCCGCCAGGCGCAATCCTCCGGCTCGGCAATCGGACTTCGCATACCCTGCCCCATCGCCATTCCAATGTAACACACGCCGACAAGATACCCGACGACCAGCCCTGTACGGCGGACGAAACGCCCGAACTCAATCAATTCGTCAATCGTCGCCTGTGCCGCCTTTCGGTCGCCGCGCAGCGCTTCACACCTCGCCTTCATCTGATAGAGCCGCGCCGTCGGATGACTGACCAAGGGACCAATTGCAGCCATCTTGCTCTCCCCTTCGGGAACCTGATAGCCACGACAGGCGACAATCTGCCGCGCACAGGCAAAGAGATTCGAATGGGCGTCCACAAGCTCCGACACCTCGGCCAAAATCGCCGGACTATTCGTCCACCCATTCAAGAAGTGATTGGCAATGGAGAAGTTGTAATTCGTCTGATGGAACTCGTGCAGTTTAGGGAAAAAATAAGTCTCGTCTTTTCATTACAACCCCTTCAGCAATTTTCGATACTCATCCAGCCCCAGTACGGCGATGAGATCGTTATGGTCCGCGCCTTCGACGGCGACGAACTGCTTGGGCTCGGGCGCAAGACCGAAAAGCTCCTTACCCTGCGAGAACGGAATGATCGAGTCGTCCGTACCGTGGATAATCGTGAGCGGACACTTGATCTTGCCGATGCGCTTCAGGTTCGGGAACGGATCAATCGGCAGAACCCGCACCTTCGTCACAATGCGTGGCGCGGATAGATACGGCGCCTGCAACACCAGTCCGCCCACCGGCTTCGTCGCCGCCAATTCCGTCGCCGGACCTGTTCCGATGGAGAACCCGACCACGACGATGTCCTCCGGCTTGAACCCTCGTGTCTCAATCAGCCAGTCGTAAAGCCGATGCACGACGCGATAGCAGCCCTCCTCGTCGGGGTTGCCGTCCGAAAGCCCGTATCCCGGATAATCCACCACCGCAATCGTAAACTTGTCGCCGACCGCCAGCTTGAGATACTCCATCGAACCCGTCGCATCCTCCGCATTGCCATGGCAGTAGAGGAGCGCCTTGCGTCCCTTCTGCTGTCCGCACACGATCGCCGCGATCTTCACTCCGTTCGTCCCAATATCAACATAGCCAGGATGTCCTGCGTCATATTTCTGCACCGGATGAAACATCAGCGAATTGATGCAAAAGCAGCCACTCAGCTCAATGCCGACAAGCACCAGCACCATGATCCGCAAAACCGATTTGAACAATGACATCCTTCTTCACCGCCCTGTCCGAAATTATATCAAACCCCACCCCTCAACCGCAAGAGCGTACCATCACGAAAACGACATTCAGTCAATTTGGTGATGCAATCGTCATCGCCCTTCGCCGCCTCCCGACCAGGGTCAAGAAATAAATTATACTTGATTCCACGTAGCGAGCCCACCCCCACCTGTCCCCAGTCCACGGGATGGTTTGGACCGACGTCCCTATCAAATGAACGTCTGTCTCTGAATCCGGTTAAACCATTTCCGCCGCAGCAGCAAAACAACCAGAAACCCGCCGAGAATGAGGAA